>JAAZNR010000591.1 GCA_012798155.1 Thermogutta sp.
CAAAGCACATACAACATTCGCGTCGGCAGGTCCAAGGCAGTGCTCGGTCCGTATCTCGACCGCGAAGGCCGGCCGATGCTGGAGGGTCACGGCACGCTCGTCTTGGAAAGCTCGCAACGATGGCGCGGTACGGGCCATAACAGCTTTCTCAGCACGCCCCAAGGCGACTGGCTGGTCCACGCCTGTTACGACGCCCAAGCCCCCCGCCAAGGCCGCATCCTCAACGTTCGGACCGTGCGGTGGGTCGAGGGCTGGCCCACCGTGGGGGAACCGATCAATCGCCCGTGAGCGCAGCGCAAGCCGCTCGGTGAATCCCGGCTGCGATTGCGGCGATTGCTGCTCGACGATGCGACGACGGGGAAGCCGGCCGGCTTCTGGGAAGAGATCATTCCAGCCTACGTTGATGTCCGCGAATAGACGCGAATGAAACTAATAACTGGACTTTTGCAAATTGTGGTGACAAGTTCTCGTCCGCCTTGGAAGAGGGTTATGGCGAGGGCAATTAGCCGCGAAAACGGCTTGCCGTGATTGCCTAACTTCACCAATCGCTCACCCGCTGCCCCTCTCCCAGAGGGAGAGGGGAGCAGTTCGCAAAAGTCCAGTACCATGATTCCGAAAGTCGTCCATACCCCCAATTCGCGAAAATTCGCGTGCATTCGCGGATTTCGGTCCCGCTTAAGATTCACGTATACGGATCCTATACGTATACCTTTAAGGACGACATAGCAGGACGAGAACGGCGTGCGAGTCGACCAACTCCGCTCCCGCGGCGGCCATCTCGCGGAAGGCCTTTTCCACGTCGCCCGGCTGAAGCCCCACGCCGCGGCAGGCGTCGCGAATCACCGCCGTGCGGTAGCCCAGCGCCAAGGCGTCCAAAACGGTCCATTTGACGCAGTAATCGGTGGCCAATCCGCAGACGTACACCTGATTCACCCCCGACTGACGCAAGAACTCGTGCAGCCCGGTGGCGTGCCGCCGCCGATTGTCGAAAAAGCCGCTGTAGCTGTCGATGCGCGGATCCGTGCCTTTGCGAAAGACGCGGGCGAAGCGGCCGGCGTTCAATTGAGGGTGGAACGCGGCCCCCGCTGAATCCTGCACGCAATGGACGGGCCAGAGAATCTGCGGGCCGTCCTCCCAAACGATGACGTCCCCCGGCTGCTTGCCCGGGTGATTGGCCGCAAAACTGACGTGATCGGCGGGATGCCAGTCCTGCGTGGCCACCACGATCGGGAAGCGTTCCGCCAAGCGATTGACCACGGGCACGATTTCATCCCCTTGCGGCACGGCCAAGGCCCCGCCCGGACAGAAATCGTTTTGCACATCCACCACGATCAGAGCCGGCTTACCGGGATTCATGTTTGTCGCCGGGCGATCCGCCCGCCCTCCGATTTCCGGTAACCGTTCACGGGAAGTCTCCCGGTTCTCGCACGGAAACGCAGATTGCTTCAACCAATATAGCAATTCTTTCTCCGCGCCCTCCGCGCCCTCTGCGTTTCAAAGACAGACCGGACTGGCACATGAGTGCGGCGGAAGAACTCGCAGCCGACATGAGTCGGTGGCGGAAGCGGCGCGAAGACGGGCGTCTGGGGGCTTCGCTTCGCTACGACCCCAGCCACCCGGCCGGAACTGGAAATTATTGGCCTTCGGCGAATGAAGGCTCGCAACGCAGAGAACGCAGATTGCTTCAACCAATATAGCAATTCTTTCTCCGCGCCCTCTGCGCCCTCTGCGTTTCAAAAACAGACCC
>JAAZNR010000592.1 GCA_012798155.1 Thermogutta sp.
ACGGTCCGCGTCCTACCGCTCATCCCCTCAAACCAGTCACAGCCTAGCATCGGCGAGAAGGAATTGCAATCGCCGACCCGGAGGCAATCGCGGCGTTTCAGCGCTATCCAAGATTCACCACCGGCTCACGCCGGTAGCTCGTGGTGCGTCGGCGGCGGCAAAAACGTCGGAGCCGCCGGTGTCAGCCGGCGGTGTTTCAGCGCTACCCAAGATCCACCACCGGCTCACGCCGGTGGCTCGCGGTGACCCTGCGGATTAGCGCGCCACCGGATTCCGCAGGATACCGATGCCCTCGACCTCGACCTCGATCACGTCTCCCGGTTTCAGGTACACGGGAGGCTGCCGCGAGAACCCCACCCCAGGCGGGGTGCCCGTGAAAATCAGGTCCCCCGGCTTCAGCGTGCAAACCTGGGAAATGTAACTCACCAGGTATTGCACCGAGAAGATGAACTGGGCGGTGCTGGATTCCTGCATGACCTCGCCGTTGAGCCGGGAACAGATTCGGAGGCGATTGGGGTCGGGCAGCTCGTCGGCCGTGACGAATTCGGGTCCCACTGGGGCGAACGTATCGAACGTCTTTCCAAGCAGCCATTGCCCACCCGGCTTGCGGAGCTGCCAATCCCGGGCCGAGATGTCGTTCCCGCAGGTGTAGCCGGCCACATACCCCAAGGCGTCGTCCTGCGTGATGTTGCGCCCTTGACGCCCAACCACCAACACCAGTTCGGCCTCGAAATCGACCTCTTCGGAGACCGGCGGGACGATGATCGGCTGCTCCGGACCGATCAGCGCGGTGGGGAACTTGCTAAAAATGACCGGAACGGGGGGAGGCTGGGACCCGCTCTCGCGTGCGTGACCGGCGTAGTTCAGCCCCACGCAGACGATTTTCTCGGGTGAAAGGACCGGTGTCAGCCGCGCCGGGTTGGGGTTCTCGATCGGTTTGCCGGAGGCGATCGCCTGCTCGGCCCGCTTCATGGCGTCCGGTCCCATGGCCAGCAAGGCACGCAGGTCGCTCGGCAGACCGGGATCGTTGGCGTTGAGGTCGATCCAGCACCCCTCGCGCAGACCCGCCACGCGCGGCCCGGTTTCGGATTGATAAGTGATAAGTCGCACGGGCAACCTCCTATGGCTACAGGGACCAAGACCGCCAGGCCCGACAGACACCGGCTCCGGTCTTTCACAGTTTAGACGGCAGGGAAAACGGTTGTCAAACAGGCGGGGACGAATCACCATGGAAGGAAATCGTTTCATATCCCCCTAACCGGTGATTGCCGTCACCGCCACATCAGGGATAATCGGGGCGACAGCGTGAATTCCTCAAAAGGCCCGGCCCGGCGAATCGTCGGCCATTGTGGCTGCGTATCTCATGGAGAGTCGCCGCAAGTCTCTCGGAGATTGGAAGGATGGCACCGGACGTAAAGCCCATTCCGTTGACCCGGGCCGTGGCCCCGTTCTACGTGGGCGTGGACCTGGGCGGGACGAGCACCAAATTGGGGGTGGTCGATGACCTTGGGCGACCGGTGTGCCGCGCCGAGGACATCCCGACCGCCGTGGCCGCGGGGCCGCCAAACTCCGTCGAGCAGATCGCGGCGGGCGTCAACGCCATGATCGCCCAGATCGGTCTCCAGCCGACGGAAGTCGCCCGGATCGGGCTGGGTTGCCCCGGTATCCTCGATTATCAGGCCGGCGTGATGGTCAATCCCACCAATTTCCCCGGCTGGCACGGCTTCCCGATTCGCGATCTCCTCGCCGAGCACCTGGGGATGCCGGTGGTCATGTCCAACGATGCCTCGGCCGCGGCCTACGGAGAGATGTGGATCGGGTCGGGCCGCGGCTTCCGCAGCGTCGTCCTCCTGACTCTGGGAACCGGCATCGGCTGCGGCGCGATCATTCACAACGTCATCATCGAGGGCGAGCACGGTCACGGCACGGAGTGCGGGCACATCCTGATCGATCCCTCCCCGCAAGCCCCCGTTTGTTCCTGCGGCAAGACCGGCCATTTGGAGGCCTTCGCCAGCGCCACGGCCGTCGTCCGCCGGGCGAGAGAACTCTTGGCCGCGGGGAAATGCAAGGCCGTTGCCGAGCGGACGGCGGCGGGGGAGACGCTCAACCCGCGGTTGATCGCCGCGCTTGCCGAGGCGGGCGACCCCGAGGCACTGGAACTCATCCTCGACACCGCCCGCTACCTGGGATATGGGATCGTCACCCTGCTGCACACCTTCGACCCTTCCGTCGTACTGTTGGGAGGGGCGATGACGTTCGGCGGCAATGGCTCGCCGATAGGCCGTCGTTTTTTGCAACGTATCCGCGAGGAGATTCGCGAGCGGGCCTTCCCCGCCTTGGTCGAGAAAATCAGTATCCGTTTCGCGGCGCTGGGCGGTGACGCCGGTTTCATCGGGGCGGCCGGGATCGCCCGCATGGTCCATCGCCGCGATCGTGGCTGATTGCCGCGG
>JAAZNR010000593.1 GCA_012798155.1 Thermogutta sp.
GAGTTCGCGGCCGAGCATCTCCGCCAGGCGATTCGGGACTATGCGCGGCGGGTCCGCCGCTTCGGCGGCCTGGCCCAGGCCAAGGGCTGAACCGACCCTCGGCCGGCGGAGGGGGAAAGCAATCTGCTTGCGATCGGGTGGCTGGGGTCGGGCCGGGTGGCTGGGGTCGTAGCGTAGCGAAGCCCCCAGTCACCGGTCTTCGGGCGGCTTCCACCACCGACTCAACGCCGCGGGTTCTTGGCTCCACTCACGGCCCCACCCGGTCTGTCTTTGAAACGCGGACGCGTAGAGGGCACGGATTTTGAAACGCAGAGGGCGCCGAGGGCGCGGAGGAAAAAAAGGAATCGGCAACCCGCAACTCTGTGTTCTTTGCGTCCTCTGCGTTTTATTCTTTTTGTATTCTTTTTATTCCCCGAAGCCCAATGCCTTCCGGTTCCAGCCGAGTGGCTGGGATCGTAGCATAGCGAAGCGCCCAGTCACCGGTCTTCGGGCCGCTTCCACCACCGGCGGACGGCGGCGCGAATCCGCCGGTCCGAGGCGCTCAGTTCACGTAGCCGCCGCAGGGCTCGTTCCAAAATCGCGTCAGGGGTGCTCATTGCCCGGCCCTAAAACAAGATCGCGTCCTTGACCGACTCGGGATCATAGTTGGTCCATAGAACCTCGGTACGCTCGTCCTTGGTCGAATGGATTGTTTTGGTTGGGCCGACATGTTTCCGCCACACGGGCGGGCCGTATAATCGATTCATTAAATCGCAATCATATCCCGAAATCGCGACCTTGCCTTGAACGGAATTCAGAAGCTCCGCCAATTCGCGGTGCCCGGCGTCATCCATTTCGTAAGCATAGGCCTTACTGTCGCCGCGTGTAGCGTGCACGTAGGGAGGATCGCAATAAAACAGAGTCTGAGGCGAATCGTAGAGCAGGATAACGTCCCGCGCGGGGCGATTCTCGATTTGGACCGGGAGGAATCGCAAGGCGATTTCCGGCAGGTCCTCGACCGCTCCGAGCCAGCGCGAGACCACCCCGGCCATGCCGGCTCTGCTAGTGTTCTTGCAATTAGCCCATCGGCCGAGAGTCGCGGATTGCGCCAATCCGGTACGCACTTGCCGGGCTCGCACGTAAAACCGCCTTGCTCGCTCAAGGGGGGCGAGCCGCGGATCGAGTTCGCAGGCCTTCGCGAATTCCTCGCGCGAAAAGGGCGTAAGGCCGATGGCTCGAATCAGGCGATCCGGATCATCACGCAATACTCGAAAGAAATTCGCCACCTCGCCGTCTATGTCGTTATAGGTTTCCACGGGAGAGGGATCCCGATTCAATAAAACCGCCGCCGAACCCCCGAAAGGCTCGCAGTAGTGGCGGCATGCCGGCAATAACGGCAGGAGCCAGTCAAGATGGGAGAATTTGCCCCCGTACCAACCAAAGGCGATGATTCGCTTTCGCGTCGGTTGGACGATAGGAGATGGAACGCCGTTTCTTTTCATACGAGCGTGCATACCTCAGTCGTGATCGCGAGCGAGAAACTCATATCCGACGGCGGCCTGCCGGTCTTCGCCGTCAATTGCGCGAGGCGAACACTTCCAGCCGGCCTTCGCGGATGGCCTTCGACATGGCCTTGGGAACCTCGGCCTCGGCCAGGACGACCTGGGCCCGATTGTAGGCCACGGCGGCCTTCATC
>JAAZNR010000594.1 GCA_012798155.1 Thermogutta sp.
CCCGTGGCCGTTTACGTCGATGAAGAACAGACGGCCTCGCGGCAGCTTTGGGTCGCCCGATTGCAAAGGCGTCTGGAGGCGGCGAACGAAGTCTTTCGCAAGACCTGCGGGATCGAGTTCCAAATTCAAGAGACGGGAACCTGGCTGAGTGATGATTCTCTCCAGAATCTTGAGGACGGTTTGGACGACTTCGCGGCCAAGGTCGAGCCGCGACAAACATTCTTGGCAATCGGCTACAGCAGCCAATTCGGGGTCGAGCCGAGCGGCGGACACCTGGGCGTTTCCCAGGGGATCCTCGCCAAACATGTCTTGATCGGCGACACGGGCATCCGGATGGGTGAAGCGGATCACGTGGACGTTCTCATTCACGAGCTGGGGCACTACCTCGGGGCCGTGCATGTCCCCTCCAATCAATCCGTAATGTTCCCCAAGACGCGACCCGATCTGGTCCGCGGAAAGCGATTCCGGGTGGGTTTTGATCCCCTCAACGCCCTGATCTTGAACTGCACGGCGGAAGAGCTGCTGCAAGGCAGACGCAGTGCCGCCGAGTTTTCCCGCGAAACCATCACCGTCTTGCAAGCGGCCTATCGTACCGTGGCATCTTCTCCCCGAGCGGATGGCACCGCGAATCAGGCATTGGCCCTCGTCTCGCGGGCGGATGATCCGGCTGCGTCGCCCTTGCGGCAACGGAATCTCTCCGCGGCGGATGCCGCCCGGCACGAGGACTTCGACGAAGGCCGTTCCTCGCGGACGCTGCCGCCGGCAGCGGAGGCTGCCCGTTCCATCGTCCGCGAAATTGTGGCCGATTTGGCATCCGCTTCAGAAGAGCGAGACGGCCCGGCGTCGGGGCCGTCCGTGATTCCCGGCGCGACCGATTCCGACGCTCGCTTCGAGTGGTTGGTGCGGCGGGCGGCGGGCGCCGCCCTGGGACTCCCGGAGAACTTGCGCTCCCACGCCGTGGCCGGATTCCTGCTCGCCGTGGGCGTCCTCACCGATTCCAGCGATCTACTGCTCGATCAGCCCGTGGTGGGCGCCGTCTGGCGCGGCGTGGAATCCCCGGCGGAGCGTGCACGCCGCATCGCCCTCCTGGGACGCCTGACGATTCAAGGACGCGAGGACTGGGCGCAGCATTTCGCCGTGTCCATGGCCTTGGTCGAGCTGACGGGAGCCGGACCGGCAAAAAGCCTGGGTTTGATGAAGGAATGGCGCGACAGCCAAGGACGCTCCGGCTTCAGCTTCGCCGATTTGGCCGCCGACTATGCGGGCGTGCGACTGGCCGATGCTTTGCGGCAAAACCGCGTGTCCCTCGAAAATCTGGATCGCGATTTCAAGGTTGCCGACTTCGTGCCGCAACTGGCCCCGCTTCCCGAGGGAATTACCGCGGCGGATTTTCAGACCCTTTACGGCGGCTTGATGGGCCGGCAGTTTTCTCAAATGCTGGACCGGATCGAAACGACCATCGACGAGGCCCCCGGCTGGGCACGATTGCGACAAAGCGTGTCGGAATAGAGGCTCGGGCAAGGCTAAGTGGTTCCAAAGGCTGGATGGCTCCAGTGGGCCGCTCTGCGGGGTCCGGGGTCCACCCGTTGCCTGGAAAGGCCCCCTACCGCCGGCTCGAAAAGGCTCCAAGCGGATGCCATGGACAAGCGTCGCGGTCTGCCCAAGCTCGCGAAGGCCGCCTTCGGTTCGAGCGCAAAAACCCCAATCCCGGAGAGCGATCCATGCAAATGCCTCCCCTATTCACCCGCATCTTCTTCGGTTTCTTCTTTTTCGTCGCATTCAGCCTTGCGCACGGCGAGGAACTTTGCCGCATCGAAGTCGCGGACGAGGAGGGCCGGCCTGTCCCCCTCGTGGAATTGCGGACGATCCATCAGGTCCGGCTGGTGACGGACAACGCGGGGATCATTGCGTTCGACCTGCCCGAGCTGACGGACCGCGAGGTCTGGTTCGACGTGATCGGTCACGGCTACGAAGTACCCGCCGACGGTTTCGGCTGTCGCGGCGTGAGGCTGACGCCCCGGCCGAACGAAACGCTTCGCGTTGTCGTGCATCGCACGCTGGCCGCCAGACGCCTCGGGAGATTGACCGGGGCCGGTCGATTGGCCGAGAGCCGACGTTTGGGACTGACCGCGGATGACCCGGAGACCGGTATCCTCGGCTGCGACAGCGTGCAAAATGCCGTTTATCGAGGCAAGCTCTATTGGTTCTGGGGAGACACGAACTTGCCTCACTACCCCCTGGGTATTTTTCAGACCACGGGTGCGGTCACGGAATTATTGCCCGAACGATTGCTCGAACCGCCGATTTCCGTGCGATACGACGTGTTTCGCGACTCCGCGGGGCGGCCGCGGGGCGTGGCCCCCATGCCGGGCGACGGGCCGACATGGATCGGCGGCGTCGTCACCCTCCGCGACCACGAGGGCCGCGAACGGCTGGTGTGCACCTACGCGAAGATACGACCGCCCATGGATGCCTATCGCTGGGGGCTTGCCGTATGGGACGACGATCAGCAGCAATTCGAATCGGTACGCATCCTTTGGGAGCAATCCGCCGGCACCGGCGATTCGGGGCAGCCGCCGCCCCTGCCGAAAGGACACGCAGTTCCGTGGAAGGATGAAGCGGATCGGGACTGGGTGCTATTCGGCGACCCTTTTCCCACCCTGCGGTGCCCCGCCACGTTCGAGGCCTGGCAGGACCCCAGCCGATGGGAAACCCTGGCGCCGCCCGAGTATCTCTGGGACGCAGATCACCGCAACAAGGTCGTGCCCCATAGCGGTGCCGTCGCGTGGCATCCTTGGCGCAAACGCTGGGTCGCCGTATTCATGGAGCGGTTCGGCAAGCCCTCCGCCTTCGGCGAATTGTGGTATGCCGAAGCGAAGCAACCGACAGGCCCCTGGGGCCGGGCCGTCAAGATCGTAACTCACGACAATTACACGTTTTACAATCCGGCAATCCATCCCGAATGGACCCCGGCCGGCGGGCCGTCGTTGTTTTTCGAGGCGACCTACACGCGGCTGTTCACCGACCATGCCCCCGCCACTCCCCGGTACGAGTACAACCAGATCCTCTATCGCCTGGACCTGGACGATCCCCGATTGGCACCGGCCCGCGATTCCGTAACCGAGTGAATCGTCCTTGGCAGGGCAAGGCTTCCTCGTTTGCCCAGGCTACGTTGATGTCCGCGAATAGACGCGAATGGACTTTTGCAAACTGCTCCCCTCTCCCTCTGGGAGAGGGCCAGTGGGAGAGGGCTTGGTGAAGTCAGGCAATCACGGCAACCCGTTTTCGCGCCTAATTGCCCTCACCATAACCCTCTTCCAAGGCGGACGAGAACTTGTCACGACAATTTGCAAAAGTCCAGACCCGAATGAAACTAATAAAGCCGCCCGAGAACGACATCAATTGAGTCATAATTGAGCCATGCTGTGCCCATCGTCGAAGCGCATCACGCCGGACGAGCACGCAGACCTGTATGAAACGCGAGTGACA
>JAAZNR010000595.1 GCA_012798155.1 Thermogutta sp.
CACCCCGACGCGGCGGTGGGCCGTCGCGGATCAAGTGGATGAGTTGGCGAGCGAGTACGCCCGTCGCTTAATTGCCGGGACGGAGCCGAAAGAAGAGGAAGTTCTCAGGCGACTAGCGGAGCTTGAAGCCTTGCGCGTCTAACGGTGCCGGCCCGGCTTGACGTATGGTTGCCGGCGTGGCCACATACGGTTACAAGCGTGGCTACCAGGCGTGGCTACTTTTTTACGCCAGACGTGGCTACTTTACTCCTCCGCTGTTTCCGCGTCCCGAACCCGCGTCTCGGCAGCCGATATCGCCACCCCCCCGCGATGGGGTAGACGCGACTGACATTTCGGGAAAATCGTCCCCGCGGACTCGCGGTATTTGGCGAAATCGGGAAATCCGAGTAAACTAGGATTTATGCGGGAAACCCTTGCGTGATTTATGCGGCAAACCGTTGCGTCGATCGGCCATGAAGCCGAACAGGCCCGGTGTTGGGGCGGGACCGGAATGGTGGGTTACCCCAAGGGTTCATGGCGCCACCGCAGGTTGAAGATGGTTCGGCGGAGTACTTGCCTTAAGGGCTAACCGGAATGAGATACCTTTTGGTCTGTGCCTTTTTGGGAATCGGGATGTTCGGCGGCAGCATTTCGGGCACCGGCGCCGCATTGTTCGCCGCCGAGGATTCGCCCGCGGCCGCGGCGGAACAGGCGACACCCGGCTCGCCCGCAGCCGCCGACGCCGTCACGGCCCCCGTTCCGCAGCCGTCATCCCAGATCGAGGGTACGCCGCGGGTCCTGGCACCGGGCGTGCTGGTGACCATCCCCCCCGATGTTCAGGTTGACGAGACGCATAATCGGCAAGACATCGTGGAGCTTGTGACGCTGGACCCCACTTTCGAATGGGCAAAAGATTGCGACTTTCGCCGGACGGTCTACTGCCTGGAATTCCGATTCAAGCTGCCGCGATTGATCGAAGTGGATATGCCGCAGGCGAGCGGTCGTTTGCAGCGCAAACCCGTGCTGTATCTGGTCTATACCGTAACCAATACGGGAAAGGGCTTGAAGCCTGTTCCCGAAGCCGACGGGACTTATCGCGTGGAAGAGGCGGCGGAAACGGTGCGATTCGTACCGCGATTCACGCTAAAAATCCTGGAATCGGGGAAAGAGTATCCGGACCGGCCCAATCCTCTCACCGTTGCCCAGATCCGCCGACGTGAAGACCGAGCCATTCGATTCTTCGACAGCACGGAGATGAACGATCGGCAGATCGCGGTCGGCGAGACCTATTGGGGGGTTGCTACGTGGGAAGATATCGACCCCTCCCTCACGCGCTTTTCGATTTTCGTCTTCGGTCTGTCGAATGCCTACCGCTGGCAAGACCCCCAGGGTGCCTATAAGGCGGGCGACCCCATCGGCCAAGGTCGCGTCTTTTCTCGGAAGTGCCTCCAACTCAATTTTTGGCGACCGGGCGACGAGTTCATCCTCAAGGAAAACCAGATTCGTTTCGGGATCCCCGGGCAGGTTGACTACGAGTGGGTTTTCCGCTAAAAATGAAGTTTCTCTCGGTCTCTCGGCCCAACCCCTGTCAGCAGGGATGCCAAAACGGCGGCGGGAAGCCGGCTGAGCTATCGGCGGGAAACTTTTTCCGTATCGTTCTTTCCGTGTCGGTCAACCAAATCCCCGATTCGTGCCCGTGGGCGGTTCGACGGGGCTGAGCTTGAGGGATGTCGCAATGGCGCACAAGAAGGGTCAAGGTTCAAGCCGCAACGGGCGGGATTCCAATCCGCAATATCGCGGCGTGAAGCGATTCGGCGGCCA
>JAAZNR010000596.1 GCA_012798155.1 Thermogutta sp.
GCGCCGAATATCCGCGACTTCATTCAGCAGCATCGCGCGTCGCTGCGTTGGAAGGGGGCTTCCGGCGGCACGTCCGACGAATCCACGGGCGGTGCCTCCGAACCCGATCAACCGGAACCAGGCGACCCCTCCATACCGGATCAACCGGAACCTGGCGACCCCTCCATGTGATTGCCCGTGGGTTGCTCGGCCGAGGGGCGAGTCCTGCAAACTCGTTGCGTTTCTTTGTTGCGCGGATGGAGGGCGGGCGGAGCGGCTCCCATTTTCGCTCCGATTTTCGCGACGGGCGCCGGATTCGGCAGTGCCTATCGGGCTGCATTCGGCAGTACCTATGGGGCTGAATGCGGCAGCGTCCACGGGAAAGGCGCATCCCGTTTTCCGGCATCATTCCTGGAGCGAATAGAGCAAAACGTTCAGTCCGATCCGGGCCGCGTCCTCGGGGATGTAGCCCTGGCAGCCGATGCTTTGTTGCTTCTCCAAGGCGCAGCTCAAGTCGTACGGGGAAAATACGACCGCCCAACGCCCGTCGATGCGAACACCTTCCAGTTCCGGCGGTACCTTTCGTAAGATATCGGCGGTCGGCTCCCGCGGACCTGTCGGCTGCGGATCTCGCCGGGTTACTATTTGAAGGTCGAACCCCCCGTAAACCGGCAGCAGCAGGTCATCATCGGCGGGAATCGGTTCCAAGGGATGCTCAGGCAGGATCGCCTGCATTTCCAGCCGAAATGAGTCGGCGAAGGCACGCGAGGCGCACACGGCATCGGCCAGGATCATCCCTCCCCTTTCCAGATACAATCGCAAGCGGCGTCGTTCTTCCTGAGTAAGCCTGAAGGCGTTCCGGCCGTGCATGAACGCCAAGTGAAAATCGAAGAGCGACTCGTCCGTGATCGCGATGTCGTACTTCACCAAGTCGACGCGTAGTCCCAGCTCCTTTTGAGCAGCCTCGAGAAGATGAATCACGGCCCGCGGCGCCACGGAGCACCCGCCCGGGTGCTGCAGTACGGCCACGGCCAGTCGATTGCGGCGTCCCACCTCTTGCGGCCGATTCTCCGCGGTTTGATCGAAGAACTCATATTTGTAGCTCAATTGCCGATTGGTGGCGTAGGCCATGATATTCGTGCCCAACGCCAGAGCCGCGTCGATCTGGGATTGCACGGCCTCGGCGAAGCGCAGGTCGCGACCTGCCCGTGAGATTTCCCAGAGGCATGAGAGCGATGCTTGTCCGTTTTCGGGCGGGGGCGAATAGACCACGCTGGTTCTGCAACCGAAATCCAGACCCAGGAGCGGGCGGAGTTGCTCCGGCGGAATGGCCGTCTCGGCCCGCCAGATCGGGTGTTCCGGCGGCAAAAGGCGGAGCCGATACTCCGGTTCGGGAAACGCCAATTCCATCAGTTGGCGGAATCCCTGGTCGAAATCCCCCTGGGCGCAGACGGCCTCCGCCACGATGAACCCGCCGCGGTCCAGATAATCGCGGAGCTTCTCGGCCAACGCCTGCCGGGCGGCGGCATCCCGCGGCAAGGGACTTCGGCTGCCGCCGAAATACAGGACGGGTGACTGGCGGAGGTCGTCCACCGTGGCCGCGGACAAGTCCACGACCTGCCAACCCAAATCCATTTTCCAAGCCTTTTCGATGTGCTCCGCCAGGTTGCCGATGTCGTTACGGTGAGCATTCCAGGCGGACTCGTCCCCCCATTTCAGCTTGGCGGCCAGGATGGGACGTCGCCCTTTTGCCAGGAACAAAAGCGCGAAGGCGGTCGCGATCGCGGGATCATCCTCCCCCGTCCCGGATTGGCCCGGACCGATCCAGTAGTCCGCCGCCAACCGGCTCGCCTCGTCACCGCCTGCCCGTCGCGTCTTCAACTCCAAAAGGAAGGCGGAGCCTTCTCGGTACCAATCGTGGGGGCCGATGAAACGCTGCGACGTGAGCCGTCCCACCCGCTCCAAACCGTAGAGGTAATACAACAGCCACGAATCGCCCGAGCGGGGGTTCTGCCGCACGGAGAAGTTTCGGGCCAGCCAATCGAGTCCACGGCGGATGCGGTCGTTCTCGTCTCTCGCCGGTTGGCAGCATTCCACGCGGTCGCCCACCACGGTGGCGTTGGGGGTGTGCACCATGGCGTACGTAATCACCAAAGCGCTAATGCCCGCGCAGGTCATGCTGCCGGTACCTTCCAGCCCTTTGCGATATCCCCAAGAACCGTCGGGATTCTGAGTTCCTTCCCAGTAGTCACGGGCATTCTTCCAGACTTCGTCCGATGCCCGGATGCCGACCCGTTCCGCCTCGTACAAGGCCAACAAAGCGAACTGGCTGTTGGAGTTATCCGCCCTCAGGCCGAACCCCGGGTAGGACCATCCGCCGCGATCCGGTCCATCTTTTACCTGCACGCTTTCCAGCCACTGCACGTTTCGCTGAATCAGAGCGGCGTCGCGATTCGGCTCCGCGCGGCAAAACACCATGGTCTGCAGGGAGACCGAATAGGTGGAATTGATTTTCCTCGGTTCAAACTGACGAAACCGGCGCAATGCCTTTTGGATCACTGGATCCTCCGGAGGAACACCGGCCGTAAGGAGGGCCAGCGTGCATAGGCCGCTGACGCCGCCCGTGTGCGGCGGAAAATCCGTCCACGCCCCGTCGGCCTTCTGCTGCCGCTTGAGATATTCGACGCCGCGGTCGATCGCCTGCTGCAACAAAGGCGACAGGCCCTCGGCGGAGTCTTGACCGACGGCTTGCGTTTCCACCGCAACAACTGCCGACAAGCAGAGAAACATCGCCACGGCCGGTGCCAACGGCCGAGAGAAGTCATGCCCGGCCGTCCAAGACAACCAATGCCGGATCGACATCCGGACCCGTTGACGTACGACACAATTCACTTGCAAGGTTCACCCATCCCTAATCTTCCTCGGCGATCGCCACATTCCACTCAAGGAGCGAGGTTTGCGGCACGACTCAGGCGAGGATCCGTTCCTCCGATACGGCCGGCCGGCTGGGGTCGCAGCGCAGCGAAGCCCCCGGCAATCCGTCTTCGCGCCCTTTCCACCACCGACTCATGGCGGCGGCGAGGAGTTCTTCCGCTCCGCTCATGCGGCTGCCCGCTCTCTTTTTGAAACGCAGAGGGCGCAGAGGGCGCGGAGGAAGAATTGGTATCCGCAACTTTCCGTCCTCTCCGTCTCTGTATTCTCGGCGACTCTGCGTTTCCATCCGGCATCCGGGAGCGCGTCAGCGGCGGCGCTACGTCGGTCTTGCGTCGAAGCGCCTTTGCCTCTCAAATTACGATAGGGCAGGAACCTTGCCGCGAAAAGTCCCTTTCGGTCTTTGTACCGCGAATGCCGCGGCTGCGAGGCGTAAGAATCGCGATCGGCGGTCACTCCAGGGTTGCGGGGGACCGAGAGTTCGACGGCCGTGGGTACGCGACATTCGTTTCGGCAAAGGAACTGATTCCTTGGATGAGGTGCCGGATTGTCCACAAAACCGCGAAGTCTGGGAGACGTCCTCCAAGAGTTCAGCTATCATCGCAAGCTGATGCAGGAGGAATTGCAGAAGGTCATCGTCGGGCAAAGCGAAGTATTGGAGCAAATCCTGGCGGCGATCTTCACTCGCGGCCACTGCTTGCTGGTGGGCGTGCCGGGGCTGGCCAAGACCTTGATGGTAAGCACTCTGGCGCGGATTCTGGACGTTCAATTCAAACGCATCCAGTTCACGCCCGACCTCATGCCCTCGGACATCACGGGCACCAACGTCTTGGAGGAGGATGACAAGGGGAAGCGCTACTTCCGATTCATGGAAGGCCCCGTCTTCACGAACATTCTTCTCGCCGACGAGATCAACCGGACGCCGCCCAAGACCCAGGCCGCTCTGCTCCAGGCCATGCAAGAGCGTGAAGTGACGGTCGGGCAGCAGACCTATCCGCTCCCCGAGCCGTTCTTCACGATCGCGACGCAGAACCCGATCGAACAGGAGGGCACCTATCCGCTGCCGGAAGCCCAGCTCGACCGCTTCATGTTCAACATCAAGGTGGACTATCCGTCGTTGGAGGAGGAAGAGAAGATCCTGGCCACGACCACGCGGAGCGAAAAGACGGAAGTGCGCAAGATTCTGAACGGCAAGGCGATCGTGAGCCTGCAAAAGCTGGTCAATTCCGTGGCGGTCAGCCCGTACATCATTCAATACGTGGCCCGTTTGGTACGGGCCACGCGCCCCAACGATCCGGCCGCTCCGCAGTTCGTGCGGGAAACGGTCGATTGGGGGGCCGGGCCGCGGGCCGGGCAGTTCCTCATCCAGGGCGGCAAGGCTTTAGCGGCCATGGACGGACGGTTCACCGTCGCTATCGAAGATGTCCAAAAGCTGGCCGTTCCCATCTTGCGGCATCGCATCAGCACGAATTTCCAGGCGCAAGCGGAGGGAATGACCGCCGACGATTTGGTGCTGCGATTGGTGAAGGAAATCCCGCCGCCGAGCGTTCCCAAGTTCGAATCCTGAGGCGTCGCCGGGACGAGCGCGCCCGCCGGCCGCGATTGCTTTCGCACTTGCTTCGCCGGCTGACCGAGTTGAACGGGCACGTCCCCCAGCGGCATTGCGGAGCCCCCATGTCCAGTGTCGTCAAGTATCTCAAACCGGAGGTGGCCAGACAAATCAAGCGGCTCGACCTCCGCGCCGAGTTCATCGTCAAGGGTTTCTTGCAAGGACTGCACGCCAGCCCCTTCCAGGGCTTTTCCGTCGAATTCAGCGAGCATCGAAAATACGTACCCGGCGACGATCCCCTCGATATCGACTGGTTGGTGTACGCCAAGACGGACAAGTATTACGTCAAGAAGTTCGAGGCGGAGACCAACATCACCGGCTTTTTGGCGGTCGATGCCAGCCGCTCCATGGGCTACACCTACCGCGGTGAAATGACCAAGTTCGATTATGCCGTCTGCCTGGCGGCCGCCCTCTGTTACCTCATGATTCGCCAGCAGGATCCCGTGGGATTGTGGGTCTTCGACGAGGTCGTGCGGCGGACCCTGGCCCCCCAATCGCGGCGATCCCAACTCGGCAACGTGCTCTCCGTTTTGGCGAAACTGACGCCCACGGGCAAAACGGACATCGTCGGCGGCTTGAATCGGATGTCGGGCGTTCTGCATCACGCATCTTTGATCATGATTTTTTCCGATCTCCTGGCGGAAGAAGAGCCCGTCATCAAGGCTCTCTATCGTCTCAAGCATCGCGGGCACGACGTCATCCTATTCCATATTTTGGATGAGGCCGAGGTCCGCTTTCCCTTCTCCGGCCTGGTGGAATTGGAAGATCCCGAGACGCTCGATCGCTTGGAGGTCGATGCGACGGGCGTACAGGCGGAATATCTTCATGAGTTGGAGCAGTTTCGCGAAAGGTATCGCAAGGAGTGCCTTCGGGCGGGAATCGATTACGTAGCGCTGGATACCTCCATGCCTTTCGACAAGGCCTTGACCGAATACTTATTGCGGCGCCGCGCTCGATTTTGACCCGCTCGCACGGAATGCCATGGCGTTCGTCACCCCGCTGTTTCTCTGGATCGGCACGGCTCTCGTGGGCATCCCCTTGGTGCTGCACCTGGTGATGCGCCGGCGAAGCCGCCGCGTGACGTTTCCGGCCTTGCGGTTCGTGCGCAGCCGCTTCCAGGTGGTGCATCGCCGGCTTCGACTCCGCCATTGGATTCTACTGATCCTGCGGATGGCGATTTTGTTCCTCCTTTGCTTGTTGCTTGCTCGGCCCAGCCTGCGGCCGAGCGGGGCGGGCGCGGGCGAGGAGTCCCCCGTCGCGGCGGCCCTCGTGTTCGACACGGCGCCCAGAATGACCTACCGCTACCGCAATCAAACGCGTTTGGAGGTAGCGCAGGAAATCGCCGATTGGTTGTTGACGCAACTGCCTCGGGACAGCGAGATCGCGGTCGTGGATGCGGGAACGTCGGCCGCCGCATTTGCCGTGGATCGTGCAGCGGCGCGAACACAAATCGCGAGGCTCCCGGTCTCTCTCCGTCCCGCCTCGCTGCCGGAAACCATCGTGAAGGCACAGGAACTGTTGAAAACGAGTTCCCTGGAGCGCCGAGAAATCTACATCTTTACGGACCTTGCCGCGACGGCCTGGCCCGAGGACCAAATACCCCAGGCCAAGCGGGTTTTGGAGGACGAGAAGAGGACGGGCGTCTATTTCGTGGACGTCGGCGTCCCTCAACCGGAGGACGCCGCGATCAGCGATTTGCGTCTCAGTCGGGAAGTCGCCGCCGGAGGCAATCCCGTCGAATTGGAGGTGGAGTGCCGTCGTTTCGGCACGCCCGCCTCGCAAACGGTAGCGATTTTTCTACGATCAGCTACGGCGAAGACGGAGCCGGCGGATTCGTACGTCAAGCGGAGTCAGCGGACAATCGAGCTGGAAGCGGACGGGGTCGCACGGCTTCCCTTTTCACTGGGCAATCTTTCGCCGGGCATCCACCAAGGCTTCGTATCGCTGGAGGAAGAGACTCCTTTGCGGGCGAACGATCGGGCCTACTTCACGGTGGAGGTCCGCGGAGCCGTGCCGATCCTCATTGCCGCGCCGCCGCCCCCGGATCGCCACGCTTTGTATCTGTCGCAGGCCCTCGCTCCGGAGGCGTTTCGCCGCGCGGGCACGGCCGCCTTCGATTGTCACGTGGTCGGCCACGACGAACTCCCCGCGACGGACTTCACCGACTACGCGGCGATCATCCTGTTGGACCCGCCTCCATTACCCGATCCCGTCTGGGACAAAATCGAGGACGCCGTAAGATCGGGAAAGGGCTTGGCGATATTTTTGGGCAGACGGGCGTCGCCCGCCGAGGCGTGGAACACTCCCCCCCTGCGGCGGATATTGCCGGGGCGTCCTCTCATTCAGTCTCGGGCGCCTGCCGGAGATGTCTACCTTGCGCCCCGGGATTATTCCCATTACCTCCTCAGCCCGTTTCGCCCCTTGGCCGGTTCGATACCGTGGGACCTTTTCCCCGTGTACCGCTATTGGCTCACGGAAATCGACGTGCAATCCACCTTTGTCGTGGCCGAATACAGCGACGGCCGGCCGGCGATCCTGGAAAAGACCCTCGGGCGAGGGCGAGTCCTCCTCGTGACGACGCCCGTCTCCGACTTGCCCGACGAAAGCCCGTGGAATCTCCTGCCGGTAGGCCAAGCCTGGCCGTTCGTCATTCTGGCGAATCAGTTGGGGATGTACCTGTCGGGCGCCGCGGATATTCGTCTCAACTATCTCCCCTACGAGGTGGTCGAGGCCCCGGCAGGCGGTCGCGATACGGCCTCGACGTTCCTTCTGGAGCGTCCGGCCGACATCTTCGCGGCATCGCTTCCGCCGGAACCGCCCGTAAGGCTTCAGCCCGATCCCGCCACCGGCCGC
>JAAZNR010000063.1 GCA_012798155.1 Thermogutta sp.
CGCCGTCACGGAATGGGACCTCCTCGGACCTGAACCGTCTTGTTGGATTACCGATGGCCGCTATTTTCACAATCGAAGTATAGGAAACCCGTCGCTCCGCGGCAACTCGAACAAGCCTCCCTCGAACCGCGGCCTTCCCATCCAAGCACGGGTGTTGCGTTTTTGCCACCCTGCGCGATATCTTTTGATATGACTGGTGACGGACATTTATTTGCTTACGGAAGCCACCAGGCTCCGAAAGATGTTGCGGCATTGTCCGGCCGGCCGATCGGGGAGTCGGCCGGGCGACGCGGCCGAGCTGCGTGGCAGGAGGCTCCATATCGTGGCATCGACAAAGCGATTCGTGGTACCGATCCTCGTGGTCGTCTTGGGGGTAACGTGGCTCCTGAACGTCTTGGAAATCATCCCGGGCGTGGACTGGATTTGGACACTCGGTCTGGCGACGGTCGGCATCTTGGCCATCGTCGTGGGAGGGGTTAATAAACTCTCCGTCGTGCTAGGGCCTTTTTTCCTCGCGGCCTCGATCTGCTCGGTTCTGCGGCAGACCGGCTATCTCGAGCTTGATCTAGAGATTCCCATCCTGACGATCTTGCTCGGCGTGCTCATGCTGTTGGTGCAAATCTTGGATTTGCCCATGCCGGAACCGTTCAAGCCCGACCGGTGTCCCTAGCGCGGCACAGCCGCCTAAAAAGGCAGGGACGATCAGGCCGTCAAGATGGCCGCGATTCTCTCCGCGGCGCGTCCGTCCCAGAGCTTGGGGCATCGCCCTCGTTTGTACCGGCCGCTCAGCACATCGCCCAGAAGTCCGCGCAGCGCGGTCGCGTCGTTGCCGACCAGGGTGCTGGTGCCCTCCTCCACGGTGACGGGGCGTTCCGTGTTCGGGCGAAGCGTAAGGCAGGGAATTCCCAGCGCCGTGCTTTCCTCCTGCAGGCCGCCCGAGTCCGTAATGACGACCCTGGCGGAAGAGGTCAGGGCCAGGAAATCGCGATACCCCAGCGGCGGGAGCGGGATCAGGCCGCTTTTCCCGTCGCCCTCCCATCGCAAGAGCCGCTCCAGCCCGAACTCTCGAATCCGAGATTGCGTGCGCGGGTGCACCGGGAACAAGATGGGTAGCGTGTCGCCGACATCCGCGAGGACCTCCAGGAGCGGCGTCAATGTGTCGGGCTGATCGACATTCGACGGCCGATGCAGCGTGACGACGCCGAAATCGTCGAAGTCCACGCCCAATCGTTGCAGGGTCTCCCGCGGCCGAATTTTCGGCAAGAGCGATCGAAGCGTGTCGATCATGACATTTCCTACAAGGTGAATCTGCTCCGGCGGCCGGCCTTCCCGCCGGAGGTTTTCCACACCGGACGGCTCGGACACGAAAAGCATGTCGGCAAGGACGTCGGTCACGATGCGGTTGATTTCCTCCGGCATCGTGCGATCGAAGCTCCGCAGCCCGGCTTCGACGTGGGCGACCGGGACCTGCAACTTGGCGGCGGCCAGGGCGGCGGCCATCGTGGA
>JAAZNR010000064.1 GCA_012798155.1 Thermogutta sp.
CCCTCTGTCTGACCGCCGGATTGCTCGCGGGCTGCTGTGGGCGAGTATCGGCCGGCGAAGCTTCGACCGAAACAGGACAAGCCGTCGCCGTGGACACTTCCATTCGGGCCGATGTTCCGCTCGAGATATCCTTTCCGCCGCGCTCGGCGCGGTACGTCCGAGTGGTCATCGAGCGGAGCGCCGGCGGCCAGCCTTGCATCGATGAACTGGAAGTCTATGCCGAGGGACCGCAAAACGTCGCCGCGGCGGCGCTAGGCGCGGCGGCTGCGGCCTCTTCTTGTCTGCCCGGCCATGCCATTCATCAAATCCCTCACCTGAACGACGGCCTCTACGGCAACCCGCACAGTTGGATCGCGGCGAGCGACCGACAAGAGTGGGCGCAAATCGAGCTGCCGGCTACGGCGGCTGTTTCCAAGGTCGTGATATCTCGTGATCGCGACGGCGTTTACCACGATCGCTTGCCGGTCGAGTTTCGCGTGGACACCTCTTTGGATGGAAAAGATTGGACCACGGCGGCGAGAGTGCACGCGCGGCCGGTGATTCCGCCGCCTCGCGCTTGGCAATACTCGGGTCGCCATCCGCTGCCCGGCGCATGGACCTGGCCCAAGTTGCTCGAATATGCCTTCAACTGCGAGCGGGATTCTTGGCGTGGGATGTCGGCCGACGATCATTTGTCGCCGCTGCGAACCGATCGGCCGGCGGTCCCGAACGGGCCGGGCTACTGGGCCCGCATCGCCCGACTCGATCCGCTCGATCGCACCCTGACGCAGTTCGCGGAGATGATCGCCCGGCTGGAGAGCAAGGGGGTGGATGTCGCCGAGGAACGCGCGGAATGGCAGCGGCTGCAAGACCGCCGCGACGAATGGAAAGCGGCGGGCGGCCAAGACGAGGAGTCCTACAACCGGCTTTTCCACGATGCCCGATCGGCCAAACGGCGGCTGATGTTTCGCGACCCGGACCTGGCGGGAGTGCGGAACATCCTCTTCGTCAAACGCTATCCCTATTGGTCGTCGCACAATTACAGCGACGTCTTGGATTCTCAGTTTCGGCCCGGCGGCGGAGTGTTCATCCTGCACATTCCGCGGGTGAACGGCCGTTACGAGCCTGAGGCGGCCGAACTGGAAATGCTCTTCGACGCATCGGACGGGATTGCGCGAGACCCTGTGGCGGACTTCTCGGCGCAGCGCATCTTTTTCGCGTATCGCCCGGACCGCAGTCCCGTCGAGGGCTGGTTGCCGTACTGGCACCTGATGTCCGTGAACGCGGACGGGAGCGACCTCCGCCGCTTGACCGACGGGCCGTACCACGATTACTACCCCTGCCCCCTCCCGGACGGCGGATTGGCGTTCATTTCCACCAGAGTCGAAGCCCGCTTCTTGTGCTGGCGGCCCCAAGCCTTTGTTCTCTACCGCATGGATGCCGACGGAGCGAACCTGCGGCCGCTGTCGCACGCCAATTTGAGCGAGTGGACGCCCACGGTGATGCGGGACGGTCGCATTCTTTGGACGCGCTCCGAGTACGTGGACAAAGGCGCCGACTTCGGCCATACGCTGTGGGCGATCCGTCCCGACGGCACCCATGCGGAGTTGGTGTTCGGCAACAACACGCCGAATTGCTACATCAACGGGCACGAGGTTCCGGGCAGTCCCGAGATCGTTTGCACGCTGTTCTCTCACGGCGGGGATCACAACGGTCCGATCGGGCTGATCCAGCGTCCCCGATCTCCCTTCGACACGACGGCGGTAACCAACATTACGCCGGACGTTACGCCGCATTACAACATGAACTGGCCGCGTTACGAGTGCTTTCGCGACCCGGCCCCCATCTCCCGGGATTATTTTCTCGTCGCCCATGCCCCCGGCGAGCGATTCGGGCTGTACGTGATCGATCGCTACGGAAATCGCGAGCTGCTTTACATGGATGCCGAGATCGACGCCATGTCGCCCACGCCGTTGCGGCCCCGTCCCAGACCGCCGATCCTGCCGTCGTCCTTGGATGCGGACCTCGCGGCGCGAGGCAAGGCCGTCCTCTCGCTGGCCGACGTCTATCAGGGGCTTTCACCGCATGTTCGGCCGGGGCAGGTGAAATACCTTCGCGTGTGCGAGGAGGTTCGTTCCGAATTGGAGCACCTGCCCGACGGACAATGTCGCTGGGATCACGAGGACTTTCAGGATTGGTACGCTTCGCCCACGCATCTGGTCCGCGGCCCAAACGGTTGGCCGAGCTATGTCGCCAAGGCGACGTGGGGACTGGTCCCCGTCAATGCGGACGGCTCGGCGACCTTCGAGGTGCCCGCCGGCAAGGTCTTGTATTTCCAGATTTTGGACGCGGAGTACAACGAATTGCAGCGTATGCGAAGCGTGTTGCAACTCCAGCCGGGGGAATATCGAGGCTGCGTCGGTTGCCACGAGAACCGCCGCACGGCCCCCGTGCCGGAACCGAAGCCGGGGGCGAGACCGCAGGTCGCGGCCGTTCAACCGCCGCCGTGGGGCGCGGGACCTTTCTCTTACGAAAAGGTCGTCCAGCCCGTCTGGGATCGGAATTGCATCCGCTGCCACAATGCCGCCGACGAGCGCGGACTCAACCTCAGCGGCGACCTCGATCCCGACAAAGTGCCGGCCTCCTATCGGACGCTGATTGCGGGCGGCTGGGTCCACTACTTCGACTACACGTGGAATCTCCGCCATCACAAGGCCGAGCCGCTGACGTTCGGGACGCTCAAGAGCCGACTATGGAGCGTTCTCGACGCCGGCCACTATGAAGTGTCGCTGACGGAGGCGGAAAAACGAGCGGTCAAATGCTGGATCGACCTCAATTGCCCGCTCTGGCCGGACTATCGTTATCGCCCCGACCGCCCCTCGCCCGCCCACGAACTGGTTTCGCACTGACCGAGGTTGTGATCGTATTACCTCTTCCAATATCGTACGTATTACCTCTTCTAATATGGTCGTCGTTCGCCGACGCACGAAATGGCGTAACTGGCCGACGTACGGACTGGTTTCGCACTGACCGGGACCCCATCCGGGGCGCGTGTCGGGCTGGGGGAGGACCGGCCCTCGGGGCGCGTCAGCGAACCATCAGCAGGACTTGCGGCTGCCTGTGGGAATCCGAACAGAGTGGATGGAACGCCGCCGCCGGGCCGAGGGCTTCTCGACGCCTGCGGTGAACGGAAGGCATAAGGATTATCCGTTTTCGCTTGCCAATCAGTGTGAATCAGAACCCGTCGCCGCGGTCGTCTCGAAACGATGCCGTGACGGCGATCCCGAATTATTCCCGCTCATTGCTCGGCCGCGGCGGACGCGGCCTGTTGCGACTGTTGCTTGGCCCAGCTCGCGTACCACGGCAGAGGAGTGAACTTGCGGGCAAAGATGTGCCGCAATTGTCCCAGCCCCCAAACCTCCCGTTGGAGGCGCTCTTGCGCGTCCCAAAAACGATCGACGAGCGCCAAACGGGCCGGCGTCCAGTCGTCTCCCGCCGCGATTTGGGCATGGAGGCGGAAAAGCTCGCTCTTGCGCTGCCACTGTTCGAGTCGCCAAGCGTCGTCCGCGGGTCGGTCGGCCGGCGGTATCGTCCGCGCCGCTAGCTCGGCATCCCGCTGGAAGGGCGATCCCCACTGCCTGAGCCAATCGGCCCAAGCCGCCGCGGTCGCTTCGTCCGCGCTGAAATAACGGCGGGCGTAGGCCCTCAAGACCTCGTCGGAGGAAGCGTAACGTCCCGATCCCAGACCTGCCAGTAGCGCCTTGTTGACGTCGTCGGATACGCCCTCCGAGTAGGCCATCACGCCGGAGCATCCCTTTGCGGCGAGGTCGCGAACGGTCTTTTCCAGTCGGTTCGGGGCGATGACCGGACCGAAGTGCCCGTATACGTCTCGCGGTTGAGACTGGTCCGCGTAGCCGATGTGCACGAAAGCGGCCTTTTCGCATCCCCGCGGCAACGGCACGTCGGCGGTGACCGTAGCCCCGTACGGAATATGGAGGTACATCCGCCGGACGCGGCCGGGGATGTGTTCGTCGGCCCACTCCGCGAACAGCCGATGCTCTTCCGGCTCCCACCACCAACCGACCATGTCCAGTTCCACGCCGGGGTGGTAACGCTCGGCCAGGGCGTGGATTTCGCGGGTGAGTTCGGCAAAGGTCAGAATCCACGGCTTGCACCGCTCGCAGCCGCAGCCGCCGAAGTCGTACGGAGCGGCCGCCACCGCCGA
>JAAZNR010000597.1 GCA_012798155.1 Thermogutta sp.
AGGTTCGATGTTGCCATACGACGGTCAGATCGCCGAAATCGAAGGAGGCAAGCTGCGTATCAGGGACGTTGGCCTTGCTCTCCTTATCGATGTAGATTCCGCCGCTGGAGGCGATCCGCAGCGGCCAACCCAGTTCCAGCATCCACCGGACCATGTCCAGCATATGGACGCACATATCCCCTATAATTCCGTTGCCGTATTCCTTGAAAGACCGCCAACGACGGGGGTGGATCAGCGGGTTATACGGGCGCAACGGAGCGGGACCGGTCCAGAAGTCCCAGTCCAAATATTCCGGGGGAGTTTCGTCCGGCGGGTTTCCGGATGTGCGCATGTGATAGTAGCAATAGATTTCAACCAAGCCGACCTTTCCGAGTTTGCCCTCGCGTATGATGCGGTCGCGGGCGTCGATCAGGTGCGGCGTGCTGCGACGCTCCAAGTTGACTTGCACGACGCGGCCATACTTTCGGGCGGCGGCCAGCATCGCGGCCCCCTCGATCACATCGGCGCTGATCGGTTTTTCGCAAAAGACGTCCGCGCCGGCCTTCATGGCGGCGATCGCCGCCAATGCGTGCCAGTGATCGGGAGTGGACACCAGGACGACGTCGAATTCGTTTTCCGCCAGCATCTTGCGGAAATCGCCGTAGACGGCAGGCTTCGTGCCGGATGGCTGCCGTGCCGCCACGATTTCGGCGGCCTCCGCCAGCATCCTTCGGTCCACGTCCGCCAAAGCCACGACTTCACACGGTTCCACTTGCAAGAACCTTAAAAGGACGCTCTTGCCGTACCAACCGCTGCCGATCAATCCCAGCCTCCGCGGCTTGCGGCGAGTCAGTCCGACGGCATAGCCTGGTGACGTTCCCAGAATCAAGCCCGCCGCGGCCGAGGTAAGAAATGCGCGCCTTTTCATCGCCAAGACCCCCTTTCGATCTACGACCGGAATGCGTCTCCATCCGTTTCGTGCCTTATGGCGCCTCGCCGGCCATCCGACTCCCGAACGAGTCGGCCATTCAACTCCCCAAGACCAATCAACTCCTTGTAGCCGTTCACGCCCCTGCTCGATCTGTTTTCGAAACGCAAAGGCCCAAACGGCATGGATTTTGAAACGCAGAGGGCGCAGAGGACGCGGAGAAGGCAGAAAAGGAACAAGAGGAAGAACAACTCGCGGCCGCAACTCAGCCTATTCTCCGTCTCTGCGTTCTCCGCGTTTCCATCTTTTTCATTCCCGCCTGCGTTCTCTGCGTTTCCTTTGCATTCCCCAAAGCCGTTCCCGCCCCTGCCGCCGACCAGTGAACGGTTAGCAATAGTCTTCTCCGCGGCAATCGAATCACAGTCTATTCCATCTTGGCGACCTGCCCGGATGATCGCAACTCGAGCACCTGCAATTCACCGTTCGGTTGGGCGATCAAGACCGCCTCGGGAGCACGGAGTTTGTCGGGGATCGGCGTCGCGCGGCGGATTTCCACCTCGGCATCGGCCGAGGTACGCACTTGCTTCTCGGTCCCTCCCACGCGCCAGCGAAAGACACGTACTCGGCCGTGGAGACCGTTGTTCGCCGCCGCATCCTCCCTGATCGTTTCCACGGATTCGGTGATTTCCTCTCCGTGCGGGACCCAGGCGATAATCTTCTCCGTCGTCTCCACGCGGCCGTCTTTCCCCGTGCGGCGCTGCATTTCCACGATATAATCCCGCGCCGGGGTCAATCGCAGCCGGAGGACGGTCCCCGCCGGGGCGCCGCCCGCCCTTTGCACGGACCCGTAAGTCAGCCTACCGTCCAAACCGATGTAAAGCGTGTCGTCGAGGCGCGGATTCTCGGCCTGCAATTCCACCTTGCATCCCACGATGGGTTGGCCGTCAAGGAGCAGTTGTGCCTTGACGGGGAAATACGGCTCACTGCCCGAGAAGGCCCAGTATAACGCCGCCATGACTAGAACCAAGACCAGCGCGAAGACGCGAAAGTCCATCAGCCCGCGCCAGGCGCCTTCCGCGCGGAGGGCTTCCCACGGCGTCTTCCAGACCAGCGATTCGCTTTCCGCGGTATGGCGGTGAGGAAAAATGAGGGAAAGGAGTACGATCGCCACGGATTCCGCCGCGAAGAGAATGAAGGCCATGAAGAGGCTGTTGATCGTGAGGACCTTGGAAAGGGTCAGCAGGAAGACGGCCAGGCCGAGCAGCGAGCCTCCCACGAGCGTGATGAAGGCCGCCCAGGCGGAAGTCCCCCGCCAGAATACACCCCACACGAAGGTCGCGGCGGTGGGCGGCGCGACCACGGGGAAGACATCGACCATGGCTTGGTAGATGGTGGTATCGCGCTGCCCCAGGGCCATGGTCCAGGCGATCGCCACGCACATCGCCACGAACGTGGCGCAACGCCCGATCCAGACCAGACTGCGTTCCGAGACGCTGGGTACCCAACGCTTGTATATGTCGTAACTGAACAGCGTCGCGATGGAGTTGAGTGCGCCGGACACGGTGCTCATGAGGGCGGCCAACAGCGCGGCGATCACGATCCCTCTAAAGCCCGGGTTGAGCATCGTTTTGATCATATGGGTATAAGTCTGCTCGGTATTCGGCGAGCCGTCGGGCAATTCCGGCAGGGGAGGCAGCTTGCCGGTGTTCACCAGTCCCAGGCAAATGACGCCGGGGAGTACGAACAAAAAGACCGGCAGAATCTTGAGAAACCCGGCGAAAAGGGGGCCGATTCGGGCATGGTTTTCGTCCTTCGCCCCCAGCACGCGTTGCACGATGGTTTGGTCGGTGCACCAGTACCAAATACCCAACACCGGATAACCGAGAAAGACTGCGTACCACGTGATCCCGGTGGGATCGGCGGATGAGCGGAGAATCGTGAGATTCACAGGGTGAACGCTTTCCGCCAAAGGGCCCCACCCTCCGATCATCCGGAATCCGATCCACGTGATGCAGGCGGCTCCGAGCAGCAACACCACGGTCTGAATGGTTTCCGTCACTACAACGGCCAACAAGCCGCCGACGATCGTGTAGATCGCGGTGGCGGCCGCCATAGCCACGACCGTCCAGAATCGGTATTGCTCGGGGGAATCCACGAACGCCGCCAGGACGGTCCCTTCCAAAACGATGGCTCCCGTCAGCAGGGAGAACCCGATATGGACGACCACGGCGGAAAAAATGGAAAGGATCGCCAGATAGTCTCGGCAGGGCCGATTGAATCGCCGTTCCAGAAAGTCCGGCAGCGTCGCCACGTTGGCCCGCAGATAAAACGGCGCGAAGAAGAGCGAGAGAATCACCAGGGTGAACGCCGCCATCCACTCGAAATTGCCGTACGTCAACCCCGATGTATAGCCGTTTTGGGCAAAGCTCACCAAGTGAATCGTGGAGATGTTCGTGGCGAACAGTGCCATTCCGATCATAGGCCAGACCAGGGATTTGCTGGCAAGAAAGTAATCGCTCCCTTTCGACTCGCGGCGTCGCAGGCCTGCCAAGCAGCCCAGGGCTACGATTCCAAACAGATACCCGCCCACGATCCAAAGATCCAGGGCGGACATGCTGACGTGTTGCGGTGCGGCGGGCGGCCCTCCCGTTTCCGTGGACGCCTGGGCTGACGCGGTCAGCCCAAGGAGGACCATTGCCGACAGCCCTGCTCGGACCATCGGGCGAACGCGATCTCCCCCGAAACCAGCCATGTGCATGAAACCTTTTACTGCGTGGTCTTTTACTGTGTAGTTGAGAAAGCCGAAGGAACCGGACTTGCGTCTCGCCGGGGATTCATGCCCAAGATCACACGGCCGCCAAGATGGGCATGCGCGGCAGGCACGCGCCGCACGCCGCCGGCAGCGGATGGCGAATCAGGCAATGCGGGCCAATTTACTCTCCTTCCGCTCTGATCGCAAGCGACCACCGCCCGCACGAGCGGCCCGTGCCGCGTCTATTGGGGTTTTGACGGTGTGGGGTGGCTGGGGTCGCAGCGTAGCGAAGCCCCCAGCCGCTTGGCGTCTTCATTTCCGACAGACCCGCATTTCCGAGAGACGCGCGACCACCGCCCGCGCGAGCGGCCCGCGCCGCGCCTATTCGGGTTTTGACGGTGTGGACGGGCGGGCGACCTCGATACGCGGTGGCGGAGGAGGGGCCATGCCTTCGCCCAGAAAGAAGCCGGGATGCGGCGGCTGATTGTAGCCCACGTTTTGCCACGCAACGGCCAAACGATAGACCGGATCATGCATCAACGTCACAAAACGATGTGTCGTGGGAATCGGCGAAGTGAATAGTAAAAGCCATTTTCCATCCCGCGTCGGCCAGAGGACCTCTTCTCGCCAATCTCCCATGATGTCGGCGACGAGACTGGGATTGCCCTTCGTTCCGTTAATCGAGACGCATCCGCACTCGGCGGCATCCAGCAACAACTCGCAGATTTCGCGTTCCGGGAGCCATTTTTCGATTCTCGTGCGGTCCAGGAGTTCGCGGAGCAGGTCGCCGTCCCACCAGACGGCCATGTTACAGGAGGGCGGGCTTCGCTCGGCGATCCGGCGGCCGCGGCAATCGAACAGCCCGCTCAACCCGGCGCCGAACGCCCAACACTCCAGCCCTCGGTATCGGGGATCGATATCCGAGGCCAATCCCCGGACGCCGTCTCGCCCGGGCAGCCCCCATAGGACCCTGCCGGTCGCCGCGTCGCGCAAGTTGCAAGCATGGAGGTGCGGCGGGCGCTCGTGGACGGCGAATACCTCCAAGCCGGGGCGGTCCGGATCGATGTCGGTCACGTGCAGGGCGTCCCCGTGGCCTAAGCCGGTGCTATAAAGCGGTTCGCCCGTGTCGTCGATGGCACACGCCCCGTAGATGATCTCGTCTCTCCCGTCGCCATCGACGTCCGCGACGGCCAAATTGTGGTTGCCTTGACCGCGAAACTCAGGATGCGGCGCCTCGCGCGCGTCGCTATCGAATACCCAGCGGAGGCGAAGCCGTCCATTCCGCCAGTCCCATGCCGCCAAAACCGTCCGCGTGTAGTAGCCTCGGGCCATGACCACGCTGGGATGCCGGCCGTCCGGATACGCGACACAAGCCAAGAATCGATCGGAGCGATTGCCGTAGTCGTCGCCCCAGTCTCGGACATCGCCGCGAGGGGGGACGTAGGGTTCGCTTGCCAACGCTTCGCCCGTCCTACCCGAGAACACCGTCAAAAACTCCGGACCGGTCAAGATCAAACCCTGGCTGTTTCGGTGGTCCGCCGTGGGATTTCCCAAGGTCTTTCCGCCGCCGTCGATCGTACCGTCCGCGGTGCGGCAAACCACCTCGGCGCTGCCGTCTCCGTCCAAGTCGTACACGACGAACGGCGTGTAGTGGGCCCCTTCGCGAACATTTGGCCCCAAGTCGATGCGCCAAAGGAATCGGCCGGTCAGGGTATAAGCTTCGAGCTTCGTCTGCCCGGTCGGACCCCGCTGCGAGTTGTCCCTCGGTCGCATTTCCTGCTTAAGGATGATCTCGTACTTTCCGTCGCCGTCGAGATCGCCTACGGACGCATCGTTGGGAGAATGCCCCGGCAGAGTCTGCAGGGGGATTTCCAGATACGGGGCTGGAGACGGAGCGATCGGGGGTGAACGCTCGATCGCGTTTCCACCGCTCCACGCCTCGACGACGTATCGGCTCTCCTTACTGGGCGGCGCGGCGTCGACAAAAAAGGCGGCCTGATCGAGAGCCTGCTCGGTCAATCGAACCGGGACCTCGTCGCCCCCCTCGCGATAAACGTGGAATTGCGTTCTCGGCGAATCCGTGCCGAGCAGTCGCCAGCTAATCGCAATCGTTCCGTCCGGTCGAGTGATCGCCACGACGCCGCGATCCAATCGCTCCATCAAACGAACGGGTTGGTCTCCTAATACGGATAATGACGGAAGGCCCGTCAAGATCGCCGCAAAAGGCAGCGACCAAAAGCTCCCCGGAATCAGTCCGCGCAGTCCCGTGAGAACGTGACGAAACATATCAAAACCCTGAGCTACGAACGGAGGCCGAACCCGCGAGAAACGATAGCGTGGTACTATTTGCGGTCCTGAAAAGCCGGCGTACACTGAAGGGATGGCAGGAGCCGTAATCTTTTCGGGCAGCCAGCGGCCCAGCGCCGCCATCGCGAGGTTCTAATCCCATGAGTATCGAGTTCCTTTGCCCGAACGGGCACCGCATCCGCTGTTCCGATGATCGGGCCGGCAAGCCGGCCAAGTGCCCTCGCTGCGGGATCAAGTTTTTGATTCCTACCTTAGAGGAGATCGCGGCCGCGGAAAAGGCGGAGGAAGCGGCCGCAAACATTTCGTCGGGAAAAAAAGAAGGGAGGATCGAGTTCTTGTGCCCCAACGGCCATCGGCTGTTCGGACCGGCTGAATTGCAGGGAAAGCCTGGGAAGTGTCCGGAGTGCGGCAGCACCTTTCGCATCCCCAGCTATGAGGAGTTGACGGAGTCCGAGCGGACCGCAGCCACGCAGGTCTCCGTGGCGGCCGATTCCGCGATCGAGGCCAAACGGAACTCGCTTGCCGTAGGGCAGGGACTGGGCGACTCCGCGATCACGTTCGACAGCGGTCTGCATTTGGACTTGACGGGAGGGAGGCCGGCAGGCGACTCCCAACGTAACTCGATGCCAAAGCCCGGGGGTGTAGGCGCCGCCGAAAACGGCGGGGCTTCCATGGCCGAGGTCTTCCGGAGTATTTGGGAGGCAAAGCCTTCTGGGGCGGAACTGAGGGTCGAATTGGAGGGGGGGAGATCTCTCCTTGTGGAAGAGGCCTTTCCTTCGTGGACCGGGGAAAGACTCCTCGTGGTAAGGGCGGAAGAGTCGCCTTACGGCAGGGGACTTGTGGTGGTCCCCTGGTCGGCGGTCCGATGGGTGCACATCAAGGGGATGGCGGATCCCCCGCCGGCGCCGCCCGCATAAAACGCAACGGCTGGGCTGGATGCCCAAAAGGCCGCGCTATGGCCGTCGGCGGCCGGCATCATGCGCCGGAGTCTTCTTCCGGGCCGAAGAGGTCCTCGTCCGTCACGAGTTTGAAACCGCGTTCTTCGAGGACTTCGCAGGCTGAGGCAACGTCGTTTACCGTGAGGATGGCGATGGATGCGTTTTTGCCCGCCACGGCAAGCACCTGTCCGGCATGGACCTCTACGTTTTCCCGGGCCAAGGGCAAACAGACCTGCAACAAGGGTTGTGGGCCTGGGCCAAGCCGCACCGCCAACAGACGGTTTTCGACGATTGGCAATCCCGCCCGTTCCAAGACCTCTCTGCCGACGGACGAGGGATGCAGAAGGAAGTGGGCAATGGTGTACCCCGGCTCGCGTTGCAAGGAAAAGCTCACCAGCCGGCAACTCCGAGATTCGAAACGCCGCAACAAATCCGCCAAACGGGAAGGACCGTCATCCAGAAACACCGTGAAGTGCCGGATGCCGGCGTAAGGTTTCACGGAATTGCCTGTTTCGTTCGTGTCCTTGTTCGGGTGTTCAGACATGGCGTCCTCGATTCTTTTCGGCGGCGGAATCGTTATTATAGAATCCGCCGGGGCACGGCGACGAGTAGGTGGGTTCACCCGTTGCCGCCGAATCTTCGCTCGAGGAATGGCAAAACTGCTGAAGGTAAACGTCGTGCGAAGTTGTCAGCCTCCGGGCAAAGAGGATGGTATCCCTACATGGTGACCAAGATTGGCAAGCGTCAGCCGGAGTAGGACCGGGCGAAATCGAGGGGGCGTCTCTTTCTCTCATGAGTCATCCCGATCAAGATCATTGCAGTCCGAATCGCAGGGGCGTCGTGGCCGTGATCCGACGCGGCCGGCAATTCCTTATCATTCGTCGCGCCGCTGAAGTCGCCGCGCCGGGGATGCTGTGCTTTCCGGGAGGCGGCATTGAACCCGGCGAGACCGAGGAAAAGGCCCTTGTCCGGGAGCTGCTCGAGGAATTGGGCGTCGGTGGCCGGCCTCGTCGCCGACTTTGGCGGCGAATGACTCCTTGGGGCGTGGACCTCGCCTGGTGGCTGGTGGAGCTTGATTCGAACCGACCCATCGTCCCCAATCCGGCCGAAGTCGCCGAGTGCCTATGGCTTACGGAGACGGAGCTGGAGCAACGGGAGGACCTGCTGGAGAGCAACCGCCGGTTCCTCGCGGCCTGGCGAAACGGCGAGATCGATCTTCCGTAGTTTGCGGGGCGGGAAAAAGGCGGCCTCCGGTCGCGCTTGCGGCTCAAGCGGCGTGCGACGGCGGACCGATCGCGGTGTCGCCCGCAAGACGGTGTCCCCCGCAAGATGTGCTTCGCGGCGATTCCGTGGCGGCACGGCGCCGCCGCTTCGATCCTCTAACGGTAGATGAGGTTGCTTTGCGGGGGCAGATGGTCGCCGAAGGGCAGGACTTTGGGTGCCGGCCGCTCGGATGCCCCCTGGACGGCCGATTCGTCCCTCGCAACAGGGGGCTTTGCGCCATCGCCGGGTATCGTGTTATCGCTTACTCCGGTTACGTCGACGAGGGGGGCCTCTTGGGAATTCATCGAGGTTGATGTCCCCTGGGGCATCCGGCTTACCGGCAACCGGGTGGACGAGGCCGCCTTCCCCTCGCAGGTCGCGCAGGCGTCACTCTCGGGGAAGCTGGGAAGGATTCTGCCGCTTTCTAGGGTTATGGAATGTTCGCCCTCGGTCTTCTCCGAAAGCAACTCGGGGAAGAATCTTTGCTCGTTGCCGGCTGACAGTGGCTGGGCCGAGCCGTCCTCCGCCGCCCAAGCAACGGCCGGCACGACCGCGTCTGTACTCTGCATTGCGGA
>JAAZNR010000598.1 GCA_012798155.1 Thermogutta sp.
GCCGTATTCGAAGGATAGTCCGCGCAAGGTCACATGTTCGACCCATTGGCCCTCGTCGGGCTTGCCCGCCGCGATCACGAATTCGGACACCGCCGGGGCCGTGACCTCGGCGGATGCCAGGTCCTCGCCCGGCCGCGGATAGTAATAAAGCGTCCCTTGGCGGTCGAGAAACCACTCGCCCGGTTCGTCCAGCGCGGCGCGAAAGTTCTCCAGGTGATAGCGGCAGTTGGGGCCCCAATACGCGAAACCCCAGGGAATCGGCGCCGTCACGGCGACGATGCTTTGCGAGCGGTCTATAGAAGCCACGCGCGAACGGGAGGCTTCCCAGGAATGATAGGTGACCAGCGTCACGTCGCTCAATGCGCGGCCGGAGAGATCGCAGAGAGGGGCGATATCTTCCGGACGGGCCTGGAACGCGCGATTGACCGTTTCCACCGCCTGCCCCGACGACGAGTCGAGATAGTGGTCCATCTTTCTTTGAACATAGTAATAGAACTTATTCGGGCTGCGGGCGCGGACGGCGCGCTTGCCGTTGACCCAGAGTTGCTCGAAATACCAGGTGCCGTCGGCGACCTCGGGGATGGGGGCGGTCCACAGGCCGTCCGCCTGCCGGGTCCAGCCGGTGATCCGCCGCCCGCCGGAGAACCGCGGTTTTTCCGGGCCGGCGGCCTCGTAGATCACGGGGGCGTCGGCCGTGCCCCCGTCTTGCGGCTCTAGCACGAGCGGTTCGCGGAGCGCGTATTCGCCGGGAGCGATCCGGATGCGAAACGGGCCGGCTTGCCCGGCGGCCTTCAGCCGGCGGACGGCGTCCCGCGCCCCCGTCAGGCTCGCCAAGGGACCGTCCGTGCCTTCCGCGTTGGGCGTCTCCAGTCGACCGGACCAGCGATCGTCGCCGCCGGGATGGACGTGCAGCACCGTCTCGCTTGCCCAAGCGGAAGCCGTGTTCAGCGTTAGCGCGGCGGTCGCAATCAAGGTGAAGACTCTGGAAGCGTGCATGACTGGACTCCTGGGGGGTGTTGACCTTGGGGGGACTTTTCCGTCTCATCGCTTTTCCGCCGCGGGCGCAACGAGAGGCTCGGGGTGTTTTGCTCCCTGACTGCGATGACGCGTCCGCTCCAAACTTTTCCGAACCTACGTTTGGCAGCAATGGCGGCAAGCGTTATTATAATCGTCACGGAGAGGGTTGCACCAAGGTCGTCGGCCGAAGGGCGGCGACGCCGGGTGGGGCTTGGGCGGCCGAAGTTGAAAGCGGTCGCGCGGCTGGGGTCGGAGCGCAACCCAGCCCCCAGCCTCGCCCGCCGGCTCGTACGAACGAATCCGAGATATTCCCCGGCACGGGTCCGGCCCGGCGGCCTCTCCCCAGGGAGCGGCCTTTTTCCGTCAAGCATCACCCCGGTCTTGCGAAAAGGTAGCTGTTCACGGGGGCTGTGTTCATGCCGGCGATGAAAGGCACGACAATGGAATTGCCGTCTTTGGGAGTGAATGGGCGGATACGTATTTCGGCTCCCAGCGGCCGAGGGACGGCTACGCGGAATGAAAGGCTGGAAACGCAGAGAACGCAGGCGGGAATGAAAGGCTGAAACGCGGAGAGCGCAGAGAACGCAGAGACTGAGAAAAGGCTGAGTTGCGGGCGCGAATTCTTCTTCCTCTTGTTCCTTTTCTACTTTCTCCGCGTCCTCCGCGTCCTCTGCGTTTCAAAAGGAGCCTCTGCGCGTCCGCGTTCCGATGACAGATCGGGCAGGCGAGTGAAGGGCTACGCGAAAAGTATCCGAACTTCCAAGGAGTTTACCATGCGTGCGATCCTACGCTGGCTGTGGCGACAGGGGGTCATCGGGAACTTTCTTTCCGGCCTGATCGTGATCCTGCCCCTGGTCATCACCGTGGTGGTCATCAATTGGGTGGCCTCGTTCCTGCTACGATTGCTGGCGGAGGACGCCCCGCTGGGCAGGGCCCTGCGGACGATCGGCCTGCGATTCGTTACGCACGAGGCCTCCGCCGTGGCCGCCGGGCTGATCGTCGTGGCGGTCGGCATTTGGGCGATCGGACTCTTCTCCCGCTCCCGAATA
>JAAZNR010000599.1 GCA_012798155.1 Thermogutta sp.
TCTCGGCTGCGACTCCGGCCGAGACCGCCGCATCCGGAGAGACGGAGCCGCCGAATGGCCCGCAAGGTCTCCTGCCGCCTCCCGCCGGGGCGCAGGCGGCACCGGCGGGATCGCCGCGAATCGTGGGCAAGTTCAAATTACTGGCGATCGGCAATCGCCTGAGCAACCTCGATATCCATCGGGCCTACCAGTTGCCGCAATCGCAGGAAAACGTGCTCACCATTAGCGTGCGGCTTGTCGGCGGCCGTTTGGAGCCGAAGGCGGAGCAGCTCTGGAACCTGCTGGAGGCTACGAATTTCCGGCAAGTGGGGGTCATCCTTCACTCCCGGCAGAAGTCCGCGAATTAGTCGCCGGCCGTGCAGCCTCCCTCTGTGGGAGTGCCGCGGAACGGGCGACGGCGCAAATGGCGTCCGAGGGCGAAACATGAAAGTCTGGTACAACCGGGTCAACGACAGCCGCCGCACGATGATCGAGGTCCCCGGCAACGAGGTCTCCATCGGGCGAGACGAGGCCAACGACGTGGTCTTATCCAGCCCGCTGGTCTCGCGGCGCCACGCCGTGGTGCGGCTTCTCGAGGACGGCCGCTTGCAGTTGGAAAACGTCGGGCTGAATAGCTGCTTGGTGGCCGACGAGGAAGTGCTGGGCGGACAGACGGTCCATTTTTCGCCGGGCGCCAAGGTCCGCATTTGGCCCTTCACGCTGAGTTTCGAGGCGGAAAAGGCGGCCGTGCTTTCCCGCCAAGAGCTGGAGACTCACCTCCGCGGCCTGATTGCGGACCTGGAATTGCGTATCCACCGCAAACTCTTGGAAAGACTGGACCTCTACGAGTTCGAAACCGGCCGCGCCGGCGACACGGAGAATACGCTGCTGCTGGAAAACAATATCGACGATATCTGCCGGGAACTACGAGTCTTCGAGGAGGATAACGAGCCGATCCTCGAAGAGATCACCGGATTGGTGCTGCGGGACCACATTATCAATCGCTTGGTCATGGAGTCCGGTTCGCAAACCTTGAGTGAAATGATGGGGATCACGCTCAACGAGTTCGACGTGCCCGCCACGCTGGTCCCCGAGCGCGAAACCGAATTGCTGGGGATCATGAAGTTCATGGAGGACCGGCTCGAGCTGGATCAGTGCCGGGATACGACCGAGAAGGTCCAACGCGTGGAGGAGCGATTCCACGAGGTCTTTCATCTGGTCCGTCCCCATCTTCATCGGGAATTGCGCAAGTACCTCATCCTGCGAGCCTTGAAGAAAGACTTGAAGGACACCATCTTCGGATTCGGTCCTCTGCAAGACCTCCTCCGCGCGGACGCCGTGACCGAAATCATGGTGGTGGGGAAAGATCAAATCTACATCGAACGCAACGGCGTGATCGAGAAATCCGGCCGCCGTTTCATTTCGGACAAGGTGACGGAAGCCATCATCGAGCGGATCGTCGCCCAAGTGGGGCGCCGGATCGACAAGAGCCAGCCCCTCGTCGATGCCCGGCTGCCCGACGGTTCGCGGGTCAACGCGGTCATTCCCCCTTTGGCCGTCAAGGGACCGTGCCTCACGATCCGAAAATTCCCGCTCCAGCGGATGACCATGGACGACCTCGTCGAATTCGGCTCCATCAGCCGGGCCGCCGCGACGTTCCTGAGGGCGGCGGTCATCGACCGCAAGAATATCTTGGTGAGCGGGGGCACGGGCGCGGGCAAGACCACCCTCCTGAACATCCTGAGCGGCTTCATTCCCTTCAAGGAACGCATCGTCACGGTCGAGGACACGATCGAACTCCGGCTTCACCAGGAACACGTGGTCCCGCTGGAGGCCAAACCCGCCAACGTGGAAGGCGCCGGCGCCTACACCATCCGCGATCTGGTTCGCAACGCCCTGCGGATGCGACCGGACCGCATCATCGTCGGGGAATGCCGCGGCGCCGAGGCCCTGGACATGGTCCAGGCCATGAACACCGGGCACGACGGCTCGCTCACGACCGTGCACGCCAACAACGCGCGAGAAGTGATCGAACGCCTGGAGGTCCTCATCCTGATGGCCGCCGACTTGCCGATCTATTCCATCCACAGGCAGATCGCCTCCGCGGTGGATCTGATCGTGCATATCTCGCGTTTGCCGGGGGGGCGCCGCGCCGTGACGGAGATCGCCGAAGTGGTGGGCGTGGACCCCGAGACCAAGGACGTCATCATCCACGATATTTTCAATTTCCGGAACGGCCGATCCTTGATGCCCACCGGTTACCTCCCCACCTTCGTGGAATCGCTGGTGGCGAAGGAACTGCTGGACCTGGAGTTTTTGTACGAACAGGCGGGAGAACCGGAAAAGCACACGGCGGCCCACCGGCGGGAAGGCGAAAATCACAAGATCCCCGCCGACCTGGCCTTTCAAGAGTCCGGGCGGTGAGACAAGGCCGGGAGCCGCGGCGGACGCCGATCACGGCTTCGCTCCGCAAGGGGAAGCGGCGCGGCGCCGAGCCGCGGATGGACGGCGGAAGGAACAGCGGACAAGCTCGAACAGCGACCCATGAATGACGCAACCGATTTGATCCTGGGATGCACGGCGACGGGCGCGGCCGTCACCGTGATGGTTTACGCCTCGCGGGATTGGATCGATGCCTTCTTTTCCAAGATGGAAGACGACATCGGGGAAAAACTCCGCCGTCTCCGGGTATCGCCCCCGAACTTGAGACGCCGGCTGCAAGTCTGGCTCCTCGGGGTGGTCCTGGTCTTCTTCGGTTTCAGTCTCGGGCTGAACAGCCTGATCTTCGGTACGGTCAGTGCCGCTTTTCTCTTGGCCGCTCCCTGGTATCTGCTGCGCCGGCTGGCGGAACGCTACCGCCGTAAGGTCGAGGATCAACTGGCGGACGCCATGGTGACCCTTTCGAATGCCGTCCGCGCCGGTCTTTCGCTGGCCCAATCGTTGGAGATACTGGCGGCCCAATGCCCCAAGCCGATCAACGCCGAATTCCGTCAAATCGTCGCCGAATACAACTTGGGAAAGCCCCTCGATCGGACTCTCACGGAAGCCAAGGAGCGATTGAAAAGCGAGAACTTCTCCTTGTTCGCGGCGGCCGTTCTGGCCGGACACGAGCACGGCGGGCGACTCAGCGAAACCGTGGAAAGGATCGCCGGTTCCGTCCTGGAGCTGCAACGCCTGGAGCGCAAGGTATTGTCGGAGACCGCGCAGGCCAGAAAGTCCGCGGTGTACATGGCTCTCGCTCCCCTGCTGTTCCTCGTAGCCTTTTACTTCATGGATCCCGTGAACACGACGGCCCTATTCGTCCAACCGCTGGGACACCTGCTCTTGGCCGCGGCCGCCGTCCTGAA
>JAAZNR010000600.1 GCA_012798155.1 Thermogutta sp.
GGCTCAGGCGCCCGTGAGACTCCGACTTAGGCAACCGTGAGACTCCGGCTCAGGCGCGGTCGTCCGCACGCACCACGAAAACCTCGGCCTCGGCGTCGCCGAGTTTCAATCGCACTCCGTCCGCGCCGGAAATCGGCCCCTCCGTGACCTGAACGGCGAGCGTCTCGCCTTTGATGTACTCTTCAAAGCTACGCACGGCGGCGATCAATTCCTCGGAATTGGAGCGAATTCCGAGCTGGATTCGGTCGGTGAAATCCAAATCCAATTCCTTGCGCCGATTCTGAATGACGTGCACCAGATCCCGGACCATGCCCTCCGCGATCAAATCGGGGGTCAATTCCGTCGCCAGCACGACCACGCCTCGCGGACCATGGGCGGCGGTCCAACCGGGGCGGGCGGCCAAGCGGACCTGCACATCTTCAGGGCTCAACACGACCTTTCCGTCGGGAAACTCGACCGTCAATTCGCCGGATTCTTCCAGGGCACGTTGGACGGCCGCGCCGTCCGCCGAAGCCAGCCAGGCCTTCAGCGCCGGCAGCCGCCGCCCCAAGCGGGGGCCGAGCCGCTTGAAATCCGGAAGCACCGTAAAAACGACATATTCGTCAGCGTTGGCGGGCCAATCCACCGTCTTCACATTCAACTCTTCGCAAATCAGGTCCGCGTGCTCCTTGAGCCACGCCTCGTGAGTGCGATCGACCGGGATGATCTCCACGCGCGCGAGCGGCTGGCGGACCTTCAGCTTGGCCGCCGCCCTGGCCGAGCGACCGAGCGAGACGAACTCACGCACGGCGCTCATCCGTTCGCATAGAACGGCGTCCATGTAATCGGAGTCGGGTTCGGGATAATCGCACAAGTGAACGCTGATTCTAGCGCGATCTCCGAACGGCGTGACCGCCAGATTCCGCCAGATTTCCTCCGAAATGAAGGGGACGAACGGGGCGGCTATCTTGACCGTGGTGACCAGACACTCATAAAGCGTCCAATAGGCGTCCGTCTTGGCGGCGTCCCACGTGCCCGACCAAAACCGGGCGCGGCTGCGACGGACGTACCAATTGGCCAGGGCGTCCACGAAGGATTGGACGGCCTGAGCGGCCGAGAGGTTGTCGTAGGCGTCCATCGCTTGGCGGACTCGAGCCGCCGTGTGATGCAGCTCACTGAGAATCCAGCGATCCAGCTCCGCGCGATCGCGCGGCGGGCGGTAACCTTCCCCCCGGGCCAAAACCGCCGGCTTCAAGTCGTCCACCGCATCCGCCAAGCCTCGGGCCGGATCCCATCCGTCGATGTTGGCGTAGATCACGAAAAAGCTGTAGACGTTCCACAATCGCAATAGGAACTCGGGGACGCTTTCTCGGATCGCCTGCTCGTTGTAGCGAATCGACGTCCAGGGGGCTTGAGCGGAGAAGAAGTACCATCGCAAGGCGTCCGCCCCGTAACGATCGAATATCTCTTGCGGCTCGCGATAGTTCCGTTTGCTCTTGGACATCTTCTGCCCGTCTTCGCCGAGCATCAGCCCCAGAACCACGCAATTGCGAAAGGGGTGGGGATACTCGACCTTCGGGGTAAGCTCCGCCCGAAACTGTTGGGCGCTGCCCGCCGGCTCCCCTTCCCGCGGGCCGAACAACAACGTGCTGATGGCAAGCAGACTGTAGAACCAGCCTCGCGTCTGATCGATGGCCTCGCTGATGAAATCGGCGGGGAAGTTCTCGGCCAACCGCGCCCCGGAATCCCCGCGGTGCGGAAAGCCCCATTGCGCGAAGGGCATGGCGCCCGAGTCGAACCAACAGTCGATGACTTCCGGCACGCGCCGCATCCGCGCGCCGGCGGCAAACGGCGAATCGTACGTCACGGCATCGATATACGGCTTGTGCACCTTCAGGTGTTCCGACAAATCGGGGGCGGCCTGTTTGGCCTGCTCCCAGACCTCCGTACCCTGAACGCCGGGCTTGGCCAGTAGTTCCGCGTACGATCCCACGGCCTCCATGTTGCCGGTCCGCTCGCAGACCCAAATCGGCAGCGGCGTCCCCCAGAATCTTTCTCGAGAAAGTGCCCAATCCACGTTGCTTTCCAAAAAATTGCCGAACCTCCCGTCGCGGATGTTTTCCGGCAACCAGCCGACGCGACGATTGTTGGCCAGCATCGCATCCCGGAACGCCGTGGTGCGAATAAACCAGCTCTTCCGCGGATACTGGATCAGGGGGTCCTCTTCCGCCCGCCAGCAAAACGGGTAATCGTGTACATATTGCTCGAAATGCAGCAGTACGCCGGCGGCACGCATTTGGCGAATGATGTCGCGATCGCAGTCCTTGACCCAACGGCCCTGGTAATCCGGGACATCGGCCGTGAAGGTTCCGTCGGGGGCCACCGGGCAGATCAATTCCGGCCCCTCGCCGGGCAGGAATCTCGCTTGCTCGCGAAGGAGTACCTCGTAGTCCACTTCACCGAAGGCGGGGGCCTGGTGAACGATCCCGGTGCCTGTGTCGATGGTCACAAAGTCGGCTGCGACCACGCGCCAAGCGAGATGCTCGCGCCC
>JAAZNR010000601.1 GCA_012798155.1 Thermogutta sp.
CAGGGCGGCCGCACGCTCGGCCGGCCGGTCGGCTTCCCAATCGCGACTGTTTTGTCGCACCTTCGTGAGGCGGAAAGTCGTGCATGCCGACCCGCCGAAATAGGATCAATCGCGCGGTCGATCACCCGGCGTTTCGCGAAACTCCCGGCCGGGGGCGAAACTCCCGGCTGCGGGCAAAACTCCCGGCCGGGGGCGATTGACAATCGCGATCCGGCCGTTTAAGACCGTAGCCATCGGCCCGTCGCATGACTGCCGTCGCCCTGCCGCTGAGGGGTTCGGGCAGGGTACGATCAAGCAAGAACCCCGTGAACGGTTACCTTCATTCCCTGCCGATACCCCTTCCCTGCCGAGGCCCTCATGAGACCCTTCCAAGCTCAGCTTGTGTCCGGATATGTCCGATTCCCTCTGGCGACCGCGATGGGAATCCTTTTCATTTTTATTGTCGGCGGCCCACCGGTCCCGGCGGCCGAGCCGGCCCCTTCCCCGTCCGACCCCCCGACGCTCTGGCAGCCTTATCGGATCACGCCGCGCCACGGCGATCAGCACCTCTCGCTTGACGGCCGCTGGCAATTGAGCTACCGAGATTCGGCCGTGGCTACGCCGGAAGATCTGGACTCGGAGGGCAAGTGGATTTCGGCCGACGTTCCCGGCACCGTCCAGTGGGCCTTATATCGGGCCGGCGAGTTGCCGCATCCATACGAGCACCTCAACGCTAAGAAATACGCCTGGGTCGACGAAAAGGTCTGGTACTATCGCACCTCGGTCGAGGTCCCCGTGCCCGACGAATCGCGCCTCGTCTTCCTCTGCTTCGACGGGATCGATTACTTCTCGCGAGTCTGGTTCAACGGTCAATTGCTCGGCCGGCATGAGGGAATGTTCGGCGGGCCGGTGGCCGAGGTCAGCCGGCTCGTTCGTCCCGGCGAGAACACGATCCTCGTCGAAGTGAAGGCGGCCAACTACGACATCAAAGACCGGTTCCAATCTCGTAAACTCGGCCCGATTATCAAGCCTTGGGTGCTGGCCGGCGGCAGCGGAGCCGAGGCCTTTTTCCCTCTCGGCATTTGGCGAGGAGCTCGGATCGAGATCGTCCCTGCGGGGCACATGGAACGCCCCTTCCTGGTCACAGAGGAAGCGGGGCCGGATCGTGCCCGCTTGTCGCTTTCGCTGGAACTGCTGGACGGTACCCACTCCCTGAAACACCAACTGCATCTCTGGCACAATGCGATTCTGAGTTCGCCCGGGATCGGCTACCGCGACGCGTGGACCTCGCAGCCAAGCCCGGTTCCGTTTGCGCTGCACGTGGAATTGACCGACAAAGCCGACGGCCGGACGGCGTTCGAGCAGACCTTTCCGCTGAAGACCTTCACCGGACGCAATTTCATCAACGAGACGTTCGTCGTCCCGCGGCCCAAGCTCTGGTGGCCCAACGGCATGGGCGAGCCGAACCTCTATCGGGTCAAACTGACGTTGCTTAGCGAGAACAAGCCCGTCGACCGGATCGAATTCGACTACGGCATTCGCACCATCCAAATGAAGGCCGCCGCCGGACCGCAGACAATCGATCGCTGGGCCGATTGGCAGATGGTCGTCAACGGCCGACCGCTGTTTGTCAAAGGGGTCAACTGGATGCCGGCCGACATCCTCCTGGACCTGCCCATCGAGCGTTACCGCTGGCTGCTCGGAATGGCCAAAGAGGCGGGGATGCAGATGATCCGGGTCTGGGGCGGCGGGATTCTGGAGACCGAAGAGTTCTACCAAGTCTGCAATGAATTGGGCATCATGGTCTGGCAGGACTTCCCCCTCGGCAACCAGGACGCCCCTGAATGGCCGCAAGACGTTTGGGAATCGCAGGTGATGCAGAACATCTATCGTCTGCGCAACCATCCGGCGCTGGTACTTTACTGCGGCGGGAACGAGTTCAATCCCTATTCGCAGGGTAACGCGGCGACGATCGGCATTCTGGAACGCAGCCTGGCCGACTTTGACCCGACGCGCGCCTTCCGCCGGACCAGCCCGGACGCCGGAAGCCTGCATACCTATCCCGACATGGACCCCACCTGGTACGGCCGCATATACCGCCTCGTGCCGTGGATGGCGGAGACCGGGATGCATAATATCCCTGATCCGGCCTCGCTGCGTGAAGTGGTCGACAGTCGGGAGTTCGTCGAGCCGCTCTCCGGGATGTTTTCCCAGGAATTTCCCCAGAAGCATCCCGACTTGATCCATCATTTCGTGGAATACAGTCCCAGCCGCGTTCCCCGCATGCTCAGCCGTGCGTCGCAGATCGACGACATGAGTGCCCCCACCTTGGAAAGCCTGGCCGAGGCTTCGCAGATCGGTGCCGGCGAGTTTTATCAGATCCTCTCCGAGGCTCTTCAGGCCAACTATCCCACCACGACGGGACTTTTGCCGTGGGTCTTCAAACGCCCCTGGCCGGTGATTGCCATCATGCTCGTGGACGGTCACGGGCATCCGACCGCTCCCTACTACTTCCTCAAGCGGACCTATGAACCGACCCATGTACTGGTCAGACTCCCGCATTTGTTATGGGCGAAGGAAGAGCCGTTAGCGATCCAGGCGGCGGTC
>JAAZNR010000602.1 GCA_012798155.1 Thermogutta sp.
GCGATTACCCGCCCACATCCCCTTGCCGCGCCTCGATCCGCGGCTTGACCGGCGGATGGAGCCGAATCTCGTACAGGTCGTACAGCTCGAACAGCATCTCGCGGAGGTTGCCGCCGTGCCGCGAAAAGCAGGCCTCCACGTCTTCCCGCGCGATCAGCGGTTCCCCCTTTTGCAGCAGGTACTCGACGATCCGCCATGCCAGGTCGGAGCTTGGCTCGGGCGTGAAAATGACGGGCAGCTCCACGGCCGAATGGGCGGTGACCAGCAGCCCCAGCTTGCGCCGCTTGCAAAGCCGGCGGACCTGATACCGCGACCACGAGTGAAGCTGCTCGTAGCCGTCCATGAGGACCGTGCCTTCCCACAGCGATTCCATCCTCCGCCGGTCGTCGGGACTGAGGGCGCGCTGCCCGTTGTGCAACTCCATGTGCAAGAACGGCTCGTTCTTTTCCGCCAGGTATTCGCGGAGGGCGGCCAAGAGCGCCGACTTGCCCACCCCGTGCGGACCGACCACCGCCCCCTGCCGGTTCTGATCCCGAAAGAGGGCGAAGACCGACTCCGGGGAGCGCCCCTCGGGAAAGATGTACGGGATCGCTCCCGGCCGCACGAATCGCGCGGAAAAGGGGTTCTCGACCTTGGGATGTCTGGAAGCGGGAGCCGTCATGCCAGTTTTACCCGTGCCGGGGCCGTGCGGCCCAGCCGAAAGGGAATCTCCTCGTGCACTTCGCCCCCCTCCTTGAGAAACACCCGCAACCGCAGACACCATCGTATCCGCAGAATCAGGCCGTCGTAGCTGAGCGGGCTTTTGGGCAGCACGGTGGAGAATCGGAACGCCCGGCCGGGGATGATCACGTCGCCGGTCTCCGGGGCCCAACGCTCGAAATGGCGGACGTGCAGGTCCTGATCGCCTTTGCCGTCGGTGTACCACAGGACGGAGAGTTCCACGGCGCGGAGCTGCTCGCGGGTCGCGCCCTCCAGGCGGAACTCCCCGGACAGCGTTTCGCCGGGCTGAAACGTCGTCCGGGGGGAGTCGAGGCGGACCAGGATCGTCGGTTCCATCAGAACCTGCCTTCCTCCGGCGATTGCGCGGGATGCGGCGATTGCGCGGGATGGGGGGCCGCGATCCCGCCCTCTTCAGCCGGGGATCGGATCATGCCCTCGGCGGAGGCGGGGCCGCTCGGTGCCGGACTCGGCCCGACCTCGCCATGCGCCCCCTCTTGCCCCGATTCCGAATCGCCGATTCCCCGCGCGGCTGCGGCGGCGGGTCGGGCGTCGGGCGGCGGATGCCGGCGGTGCCGCTCCCCCGGCAACACCACCAGGGGAAAGGTCCGTTCGAAGACCGGGTAGTTCTCGGCGCTGACCCGCACCACCAGCCGCCACCGCACCTCATTGTGGGCGGACTTGAAGGAGTGCATCGCGGCGGGAGGAATCTGGAACTCGGCCTCGCACTCGAACGGGACGTGCGGCATGATCTCCAGCTTCTCGTGCCGCAGCAGCGTCTTTTGCCACACCCGCCGCGATTCGCGGCGGAGGTTGGTGCCCTGCTGAAAGATCGCCTCCTCCTCGCACACCAGCAGCAATTCGAACCAGTGCAGCCGCAGCCGTCCCGTTTGGATGACGTAGACCTGAAAGCGGCCGCCCGTGACCAGCGGAAAGGCCGACACCTCCACCACGGTCCGCCCCATCGCGCGAATCAGACGACGCTGCCGCACATAAACCGCCGGCAAGGCGATGCCCACCGCGCCGCAGGGGATGACGAAGAGGGGGAAGCTCCAGTGCAGCGGCCCGCGGGAGACGGCCGTCGCCACCAGCGCCGCCAGCATGGCGTTCCAGAACAGGGCCGCCACCAGCCACGCCGTGGTGGCGCGGACGGAGGCCGTCCCACCCGGCAGTCGATAGGCCAAGCGTTCGCCGGGGGCGATCGCGGCGGGCCGAATCTCCGGCACGAACGGATACTCCGACTCCCGGTGGCGCCGCTCCAAACGCAGCACCTCCAGCGGCACGCCCCGCACCGCCAAACGCTCGGCGGACTTGCCCCGCCGCCACAGACCCACGCTCAACCCCCAACTCCCGATCAAGAGCAGCGACAGCGGAATCGAGAACACCAGCCATACCCACCAGCGATAGCCCCGCTCGAGCACCGCCACACCGGGATGGAGGGGATCGTACCAGCACGTCGTGCGACGAATGCCGCTCGGCCCGTATTGGCGGACGACGGCCTCCACGGGCGCTCGCTCGGCGACGTACCCGTTGCCTCGCGCCGTGTGGATGTCGTACGTCCATGCCCGATACGTCCGGCCGCCCACCGAGTATTCGATCAGAATCTCGGCCCGATAGAGCGTCTGGTCGTCGCGGACAGTGGTGCCCAGCCGGGCGTCCAGCACGCGGCACACGGTGGGGAGGAATTGCTGGGTGACCCGCCACTCGGGGACGATCAACAGCGCCACCACCAGCCCGCTCCCCAGCAGGCCGCACACGAACAGCGCGGCCGAAAAGGCGATCTCCCATACGCCGGCCGTCCGCCCGGATGCCGTTTCGGTGGAGTCGCGGGGATTGGAGACCAATCGCGGGAATGGGGTCACGGGTTGCAATCCTTCCACGATGCCCGGCGCGCCTGGCCGGGGCCCGCGCCGCGGTCCGATACGGCCTCCCCGCGAACCGCGCCGCCGCGGCCGCTACCAATCCGCCAAAGGCATCGCCTCGGCCGAGGCCGGATCGAAGGCCTCGCCTATTCCTCTCCCATCGTCATGCGGAATTGCAAAATGACCGGTTCGTCATCCTCCTTCCGCAACTCCGGGGCGAACGGGGTGGGCCGGCCGCGAACTCCGATCCGCGCCAAGCGACTCCGCCGGAAAAAGCCCAGCCGCTCCAACGCCAGGTAAACCTCTTCCAGCGTCTTCTCGCCGAAATTGGCGATTTTCAAGAGGTCCTCCGGGCGGGAGGCGACCAATTGGGCCACCGTGAAGATACCCCGCTCCTCCAGGCAATTCGTGGTCCGCACCGGCAGCCCGATCTCGGCCACGCTCAACTCCAATTTCCGCTTCAGCTCCTCCTGGTAGGCCGCTTCCTCACTAATCGGTACGCGCGATCCCATCGCGAACCCTCCTTGGATGGTACGGAACCTGTGAACCCGGCGCGACCGACTACCGTTTCCGCCGAGAACCGCCCGGCGGCGCCCCGTCGGCACGCCCCAACTGTTTCCATGATGCTAGTTATAGCAGTTTTGCTGAATACGAAAAATTGCCTCACCACCCATCCGGGGTAATCGCGCTGTTTCCCCGGCGGCCGTGCCGGCCTGGCTTTGGGTGGCATGCCATGAACGCCCGTGAAGGGCGTGGTCATGGACTGCCGCCTCTATCCGGGTAGGGTATAACATGCACCGCGGCCATCGCTTCGCTCTGGCCGTGCCACCCACTATTCTGGCCGTCGGGTGCCTGGGGTCGAATCGCCCGGGTACCTGGGCCGGGTGCCTGGGGTCGAAGCGCCCGGGTGTCTGGGCTGGGGTGGCTGGGGTCGAAGCGGAGCGAAGCCCCCAGCCCGCCTCGCAACCCCATTTCCGCCAAGCCCCTGGGCCGGAGGCAAGACCAAAAAACAGTCCCGCCGTGCTATACTTATGCTATCCGCCCCCTGCCCCGGCGTGGAGCGATCCGCAGGGGAGAGCGGCTGGGGTGACTGAGGTCGAAGCGCCCGGGTGCCTGGGCTGGGGTGGCTGGGGTCGAAGCGGAGCGAAGCCCCCAGCCCGCCCCGCAATCCCGTTTCCCC
>JAAZNR010000603.1 GCA_012798155.1 Thermogutta sp.
GGACCATTCGGGCCGGGGCGGCAGTCCGGGAACATCAGGCGAACTGAAATCCATCGTAGTTACGGCGAACATCCGCCAATAGTTCGAGAAACCCAGCTTCGCACGGCGACGACGCGTTTGCGTCCGCCGCTTCCTGCGAATCTTGCGAATACAAATCATTGTAATAGTCCTGTGCAAAAGCGGTGGGATTTTTTGCGCTTTTTTTACAATCCACGGCCGGGCGGGAACGAACCAACGAGCTTCCTCCCCGTAAGCAACCGGCATGCCAATCGTGGCGAGAAGACACCGTTTTTTGCATCACAATTGCGCAAATGTCTGTAAGTTCTTACGTAGTAACACTTTTCAGAAATGGGAAAACCTTGTCGCGAAGGGCGAATCCCGTCTTGAATTGCGGAATTGCACCACCCACAGGTGGGTGGTGCGACGCGGACATTCGCGGAAATCCGCGACTCCGCCGCCGATGGCGCTGGATTTCGCGAGGGGGGCGGCGCTCAAGAAACGCGAGTCACCGCCTGACTAGCTACCGGCCCGGCTGCGCTTGCGCCGGCCCCGCCGCGTGCTCTTGCGCCGACCGGGCCGGGTTCCCTCGCCCGGACCGGCGCGGCTGCGCTTGCGCGGGAGGCGGCGTTTGGGGGAATCCCCGGGAGACGGGCGGGCAAATCAATCCAGACCAACCTGAGCGGCTGTCCGCGACGACGCCGGTGCAACGCTAAAATGGGGTCCGTGCGATACCTGCCCCGGTTGTGCTATCGTCCGGCGGGTGACGATTCCGGCCCCCGAAAGCCTGCCCGACAGCTCGGCCAGGAACTCCCCACGCGAGAGTGCGGCCACGGCACGGCCCAGGACCTGACCCATGTGCCGCGCCGCCGCAGGGAGCGAGGGGACGCCGTCCCACCAATGCCAAAAGAATGCCTCGGCATTGCGCGCGTCGCGGTAGGCATCGACGGTACGTGAGAAATCGCGACCGCGGACCCGCGAAGACGGCTCCAGCACGCTCAGGTAGCCCGCCGTGTGCAAACCCCGACCCACCGCCGCCAGGACCCACTCCTCGCCCAGTTCGGGGTCCACGTCGATCTCGCGGAGATAATCGGTCCGGAAGAAGGCCCCGGCAGGATGGGGGAGGACCTGCGTGCGACGGGCAAGCATGGTGTTGCCGCACGCCACGCCGGCCTGCAACGGTACGAGTCGGCCGACGTCCTGACGGTAGCCCATCCCCGCCGCAGCCACCACCCCCGGCGCGTCATGCCGCACGACCACGGGGACGACGGCAGCCACACGGTCGTCCGCGAAGATTTCCAAGGCCCGGTCCGCCCAGTTCGGCTGCACCTCGTGCCCGCAGGGGAGAATGAACGTTACCGGCGTCTCCACCTCGGCCAGACCGAGTGCGATCGCCCGACCTACCGAGCAACCCCGACCCGCCTCGATGAAGCGTAATTCGTGCTTCAATTCCCAGGGGTCGGCGTAGGGTTCGTCCAAGACGACGATCACCCGGCAGCCCTCCGGCTGGGCCTCCAGCACGGAGAGGAGCGTGTCCTCCAGGTAAGAGATTCGGCCGGCTAGCGGAATCAACACCGAAAGTCGCAGCACGGGAAGACCTCGCTCAAGGGAGCGGCAAACGGCGGGCAACTCACCCGCGGCAAGGGACCTGGCCCCCTCCGGAAGGCTGGAATGGGCAACGGCTTTCCAGAGCCTCGCCAATCTTTGTCGGCCAACATCCCGAACGAAGTTTACCAGGACCGCTACGATCGCGATGTTTTTACACGGAGGCCCGTTCGGCGATGAATATAGGCGAGGTGGGCGCTTTGTATCGTCCGGGACGCTCGCTAGAGACCAAGTTCCGGTCTCCGGGTCACAGGCTCCGGCATCCCGGTCACAAGTTCCAGCGTCCGGGTCGAATGCCTGACTTCACGCTGTCGGCGGCCAGGGCCACCGCCCCATGGACCATGACCTCTTCCCCCAGAGCGGCGGGCACGATGCGGTAGGTACCGCGGAGGGCGGGAAACACGTACTGTTCGACTTCCCGGCGGAGCGGGGCGAAGAACAGTTCCTCTCCCAGCAACGAGACCCCGCCCCCCACCACGACGCAAGAGGGGGCCAGCAGCGTGATCATCTGGGCGACCGCCCAACCCAGCGTCCGGGTCGCTCGACGGAGGATGCAATGCGCGACCGGGTTGCCCTGCCGCGCGGCCTCTCCCACCAGCTTCGCCGACAGTCGCGCGGGGTCGCCGTCGGCCCTTTGCAAGAGGTCCTGCGCACCTTGACGAATCACGGCGGCCCGCGTCCCCTCCGGCGGCAACGGCAGGTCTTCCCATTGCAAGCGCTGCCGCCAGCGGAGCACGGCCTCTGCGTCCTCGGGCGAGGTTGCGTCCTCGGCGAGAATGCCCTCGGCGAGAATGGTCGTCACGCAGGTCCGGGCATTCTTGGCGATCCCCCAGCCGGCCGAGTAGGACTCCAAATCATCCCCGGGGTCCCGGGCGCCCGGACCGGGGCGAAGATGCCCCAGCTCGGCGGCGATGCCGCAACTCCCGCCGTAGATTTTGCCCTGATAGATCAGCGCCCCGCCGATACCGGTGCCGACCGTAAAGAAGAAGACGGCCTGGTGTCCCCTGCCGGCCCCGAAACGGGCCTCGGCAAGACCCGCCAGATCGGCGTCGTTCCCCAGCACGGCGGGCAAGCCCAGCGTCTCGCGGCACCAGTCCGCCAAGGGGAAATCCTCCCAGCCGGCGATGTGATGGCTGCGCAGCGTGCGGCCGGCCCGGGCGTCCAAGGGGCCGCCGAAGGCGATCCCCGCCGCCGCCGGTCGATACTCGGCGATCAGCGGCGCCGCCAGCTCCGCGATCCGTGCCCGGATGCCCTCCGCCCCCTTTTCGGGCTGCACGTCCGTGCGGCGGAGTGCGAGCAGCGGGGGGCCGCTCGCCTCGCCCACTCCCACCTGGAGCTTCGTCCCGCCGATTTCGATTCCCAAAAAGCGCTGTGACAAGCC
>JAAZNR010000604.1 GCA_012798155.1 Thermogutta sp.
CGCGGTCATCCATTTCCGCTTCGCCGAGAACTCCGTGGTTCGCGACGTTCGAGTGCGGCGCTCGTTCTCCACCGGCATCGTTTTCGAAAGCGGACGCGATAACCTCGTGGAGCGCGCCGTGGTGGAAGATTCCCGCCGCGATGGTATCGCTTTGGGCTGGGAGCGCGATACCATCATCCGCGATTCCGAGGTCCGCGGGGCCGGTTTCGGCGTCGCTAGCGGCGATTGGGGCGAAGGCATCTTGGTCAACGGCGGCTGGGACATCCGCGTGGAGGGCAACCTGACCGAAAACAACGTGGGCAAGGGGCTGCACCCCGCCGGCGATCTCACCATCGGCGGCATCTGGCTCAACAACGTGAGCCGCTACAACGGCATCAATGGCTTCCACTACTGCAACAACAACTTCGCCGTCTGGGCGGTCAACAACGACCTGTACGGCAACGGTCAGAACGGCATCGGCGGCTTGGGATTAGGGGGCGAATTCGGCGACCGTTTCAACGTTATCCGCGACAACCGCATCCACGACAACCAACGGCACGGCATCTGGATCAACGGCGGGATGGACAATTTCATCCAAAACAACACAATTTACGCGAATTCGCAGCTCCGGCCCGGCCAATTCTCCGAGGTCCGGGTGGGCGCGGCCTACACCACCGTCATTTCCGGAAACACCATCCTGCCGGCGGTGAGTTCGCCGATCGCGCCGCCCATCGAAACCAAGTATCTGGTGAGGTTCAACTCGGTCCAGTAGGCGTCGACGGGCGTCTGGGGGCTGCGCTGCGCTACGACCCCAGCCACCCCGGCCATCCCGGCTGCGCCGGCCAGACCCCAGCCATCCCGGCTGCGCCGGCCAGATCCCGGCCAACCGGCCGACTCCTCGGCGACCCCGCCGGGCAATGGAAAGGCGGTGGCGTCATGGAGGGCCGCGCTCCGTCGTGGCCGAGATGAACGCCACCGGGACATGACGGAGGTTCGCTACGGATCGCCGGGCGACGCCTCGCTCTGCTCCTCTTCGCGCTCTTCGCGGCTGCGGACGGTCGCGAGAATCTCCTCCAGGCGTCGTTCGAGGTCCGCTTGCCCGACCGTAAACTCCAGTTCGATTCTGAGGGCCGCCGGCTGGAAACCGCCCAATCCCGGCGACCGGATCTTCACCCAGTCCTTTTCCGTACAGAGCACCATCTCAGCGCCGTTCGCGGCCGCCCAGCGGGACAGGTCCGCGAAGTCTTCTCGCCGGTAACGGTGATGATCGGGAAACTCGCGAAAGGCGACCATCTCCAGTCGGAGGTCGCTCAAGGTCTTGCGGAAGGCGGCCGGATTGCCGATGCCGCAAAAGGCGGCCAAGCGTTTCCCCTGAAGCTCGTGCACGGGAGCCGGCTCCCGCCCGATCCGAAGCACCGCCGCGGGCACGTGCCGCGACTCGGCCCAGAGGGCATGGGGCGCGTATCGCAGCACCCGGCGGCGAATCCGCTCGGTTTCGTCGGCCGAGATCTGGTCCGCCCGCGAGAGCACGATCACGTCGGCCCGCGCCAAACTTCCCAGCGGCTCGCGCAACATGCCGCGGGGAAAGACGTGACCCAGGCCGAACGGTTCCAAGGCGTCCAACATCACGATGTCCAGCGCGCGTGCCAGGCGGCGATGCTGAAAGGCGTCGTCCAGCACGATCAATTGCGACGCCAATTCTTCGACGGCCGTTCGGGCCGCCGCGACGCGATCGGGGTCTTGCAGGTGGGGCACGTCGGGGAGCTGCAATTCCAGCACGGCGGCCTCGTCGTTCACGGCCCCGGCCTCGGCGCCGTACCCGCGGCTGACGACGGCCGTTCGCACCAGGTGCCGCCGAAACCAGCGGCAGAGCCAGGCGGTCATGGGGGTCTTGCCCGTGCCGCCCAGCGTGATGTTTCCCACGGAAATGACCGGCACGCCCACGTCATGGATCGCCGCCCGGCCGCGGTCGTAACGGCGATTCCGCCACAGCACGCCGGCCGTTACGAAGGGTTCGGTTGCCGCGAGCGCAAGGCGGAGCCCCGCCGCCTTCCAGGAGCGGTCCTTGCCGGAGACCACGTCTCGCCATCGCCGCGCATCCCACATTCGTGATATCCTTCCGTGACTCTTGCCTCCCGCCTTGCGCGGCCCGTGCCGCCGAACGCGCACTCGGCCGGTTCGCGGCGTCTTTGCCCCACCGCCTAGCACGGCAGCGCTGAGTGGCCTGCTTCCTGCGACCGATCGGGCTGCAATCGCTGCGCTCGCTGCCGGCACGTCAACGGATCGTGGTCTTCTCCCGACGTAGCGCTGTCGTGCTGGAAAACCTTCTCGCGACATAGCACTGTCGTGCTGGAAAACAAGGATTATACGATCCGCCGCGATGGCGTTCCTATGCCCGCCGGAGGGCCGAAACAAAACTTCGGGTCGCCCCTGACCGTATAATTACCATGTCTTGCCTGTCGAGCGGAATCGCTCCATTCGCCGCCCGGGGTGCGGAGTGAAGTCCGGCCTGGGCGTGACGTCCCGGCTCGCATTGTCGGTTAACAGCGCGGAGGCCATGTCCGGCGCCTTCGTAGCGGAGGAGCATTCGTTTGGATGCGATTCCTCCACGCCGGTTTCAAACGGAACATCGAACCTTCGCCGCGCCCGAAACGCCCCACCTCATGCACGATCATCCCGCCTCTTCCCAAGAGCGATTGCGTCTGCGGATCTCGGTGACGGGAACCGTCCAGGGGATCGGTTTTCGCCCGTTCGTGTATCGCTTGGCGCGCGACCTGGGGCTTTCGGGCTGGGTCCGGAACGAGTCCGATCGGGTTGCGATGGAGGTGGAGGGCAAGGCGGCGGCGGTGCGGATGTTCGAG
>JAAZNR010000605.1 GCA_012798155.1 Thermogutta sp.
CAAGCAGCAGGCTCATCCGGCTCTGCCGACTTTGCCGAACTTGCCAAGCGCGACCATTATAACTTACCCAAACCACCTGTCAATACGAGTTGTCTTGCCACAAAGGCTTTACAAATAACAGTTTGCGTATTCGCCCTGAAAAAGGCCCGCTGATCGAGCCGGAATAATCTTCGCCCGTTCCCCGAGATCGCGAAAGTCTGTAGAGCACGCAATCGAATCAAGCTATGCAATCAGGTTATCCTGTTGATTCGTTAAGATCGAGTGTTTTTCTCGCTTGGGAGGTCGGCCGCGGCCGGACGACGGCGTTGGTGAAGGCATTCGCCCCTAGGGCCGGACGAAGAGGCTGCCGGTAGGGGGCAGCCGCCGCACTCTGGGCGTTTCTTCCGCGGATTCCCAAATCGCCGGGACGGCCTGGATGGCGCGGTCGACGGCAGCCGCCTCCTCCGTGGCAGCCTGCGCATCCGCCAAATTCAGGCCGTCTTGCCCAAGGTACTCACGCAGGTGCTCCAGCAGGATCCGCTTGACCTCCAGGATGGCCAGGGGGTGCGCGTGGATCACGGTGTGCTCCGCCGCGATTACCAGCTCGCTGGCGGCGTGGGGGGCGTGACCGCTCTCGCGGGTGATGATGCCGTCGCTGTCGCCCCTCAAGTCGGCCAAGAGGCTCGTTCGGGAGATGGTTCCGATGATGTTGTGGTAGGTGGTCCACGGGGCGCGGGGGGCTTGCCGCATGGCCGCGAAGATCGGGCAGTCCGGCGCCAGGGCGTCCACGCTGTGGCGGTATTCGATCAGGTTGTTCGGGCGAAGCAGGTCCCGGTTGTCGTTCAGCAAGACCCTTTGGGTTTGCGCCACCCCTTGCGGAATGCTGATCAAGCGTCCCGCCACCCGTTGCGTGAATTCATTCGAGTACGGCGTGCCCTGGTGCGGCGTGGCGATCGTGATGACGCGACGCACGGAGGGGTTGGGGTGGAAGAAGAAATAGTCCCGCAGTTGAGCGAGGGCTGCCGGATCGCCTCGCACCTCCTCGAAGGGGTGGTCGCTCACCTGGTTCCAGAAGAGTTGGCCGCTCTCCATGGTCTGAAGCTCGGCCACCAAGCCTCCCATGCTGTGGCCGATCAGCACCATTTGATCCATCGCCGGCCGACTATAGGAGGGGTCCATGGTTTGCCGCAACTCGTGCAGGTCGCGCCGAAACTGCACCGCCGAAATCCAGAACGGCTGGCCGGTGGGATAAAGGTAGAACCAGAACTGAAAATGTTCGCGGATCAGCGGACTGCTCCGCAAATCGTTGAACATTTGAATCCAGGTCATCGGCGTCGATCGCCAGCCGTGGATGAAGATCACCGGAATCCGATTCGGGTCGTAGGGTTGCACCATGTACAGCCCCATGATCGGTTTGTCGCTCCCCGGCCGCAGGGACATCAACCGCTCGGGATCGAGCAGACTCGCGTTTTGCAGGGATTTGCCCAGGGTGGGGTTGGAAAGAAACGTGGCCAGCGGCGTGGTCAGGTCCGTTTGCAGCGGCACGCGGAGATTGCCCAGCTTGACGTCGGAGGTCATGATCGGGTCGTACAACTCCAAGGCCGCCGCGCGGCGGATATCGGAGCGGGCGTGATCGGTATCCACGTGCGGGTAGGGACGGAGAAATACCGTCACCGGGAAGCTGAGGTTGGGGGGATAATACTTGGCCACGGGCGGCTCGTCCGGATACGAGCGGCGGACCGCGATCAAAGGCACCCCCAACCCGTAGCCCACGTGATGGTTCCGCAGCCCTTGCAGGCGGTAATCGGAGACGAATTCGAATCGGCCGAAATCGCGGGGGTCCCAGCAAGCCTCCCGCAGGACGCACGTCAGATCCCACGTCCCGTTCGCCGATACGATGGTGTGGGTCGTGCCCGGCCGCAGCCCGGTCCGCGCGCAGATGATCCGCAGCGTGCCTTCCAGGGCCGCGTTGTACAGATCGCAGGCGCCGCGAAACCACGGGTCGTAGGGATTGCGGGCGGGCGTGAACCGCGGATCGAAGAGATACTGATAGGCGTGCAAAACCGCTCCGCCGTAGAGGTCCAGGGCCAGGCGGGGATCGTCCGCCTCAACGCGCCGCGCGTACTGATAGCTCAGCTCCGTGTAGGCGTAGATGGTCTCCGGGTTCGGCTCCTGCTCGATGATGGTTTGAACGCGGGCCAGCGTCTGCTGCGGGTCTTCCGTGAGATCGTCCTCCATGCCGTACTGCCGCAGGATTTGCAGCGTGCGATCGGAGACCGGCAAGTCCGCCCAGGTGACCACCCGTATCCGCGAAAGGATGGGGAATCGCGAGAGGTCTTGCACTCGAGTATGGCGGACCGCCGCGCACCCCGTGCTTGCCGCGAGTACGGCAAGACCGCAAATCCACAGGGCGCGGCGAATCTTCATCGGGCGTCTCGCTGGGCAAGGGGACGCGAATCGTTCTTCGGTCGGCGCCGCTCCCCTGCGGCGGTGATCCGACGGCGTACCGATCCGGCGGGGCACCGGCATCGGAAAGGCTGATCGGTCCCGCGGGCGCGCAATCCGGCCGGGCGGCGAGACGGTATATCAAGACGCCTGCCGCCGGTCAATCCCGAACAAGCGTGCCGGTTCGCAGCAGGCCGCCTGGGGTCGCACCACCCGGGTGCCTGGGGTCGGAGCGATGTAGAGTCGGCCCGGTGCCTGGGGTCGCAGCGATGTAGAGTCGGCCCGGTGCCTGGGGTCGGAGCGTATCGCAACCCCCAGCCGGTAACGGCGATTGGGCAGGGTGCCTGGGGAAATGAGCCGGGGTGGCTGGGGTCGGAGCGGAGCGCAGCCCCCAGCCGGACCGTTTTCGCAGCGCCTCCACCGCCGGCTCGCCGGCGCGGGGAGACGACGTTTCCTGCCGGGAGACGCCCTTGACCCCGCTCCCATGGGGTCGCTAGGATGCCGAACCGTTGCAAGGGGGCGGCAGAAGCCGAGTCCGCTGCGATTCGCCCGCCGGCAGCTATTGGGTTACCAGCTCTTGGG
>JAAZNR010000606.1 GCA_012798155.1 Thermogutta sp.
CGCGACGCCGCGCGAATCGCGAGCAAGACCGCCTCCGGCGCCGCGGGAAACCTCCGCATGGCGTCTCGCGCCGTCGCCGCGGCGGCCTGGGCGTCTTCGGACAAGAGCTGGACGTCCAGCTTGGCGGACCACAGATCGAATACGTCCGGCTGTTGACTGACGGCGTCCTCCAGGATTCTCGCGGCGCTCCCCGCGTCTCCAGCCGCCGCCTTCAATCGTGCCTCCGCCGAAATCCTTTGCGGTTCGGGCAGCCGATCACCGTAACGACGAAGGACGTCCTCCGCCGCGGATCGGGCCTGGCTGCCGCCGATTCCCCACAGGGCGGCTTGCACCAAGATTTCAAGATAGTCCGAGGCCGCCCCGGGGGCGGAAAGCAATCTCTCGATGCCCAGTTCCCGAGCCAGAAGCCGAAACTCCCCCAGGGCACGATCGTATTCACCAAATCGCGCGAGGAGTCGGGCGTAGGCCAGTCGTACCTTCTGCGAGTCAGGCGACTCTTGAAGCAAGTTTACCAAGGGTTGGGCGGCTCGTTCCCATTGCCGCAGTTGCAGGTAGACCTGCGAAAGTGCCAACGCGATCTCCGCCTTCAAGGCGTCGCCGCCGCGGCATCGACGCAGTAGGTCCTCCAAGCCTTGGGCAGCCGGGCGAAGATCGCCTTCGGCTGCCTTCAACCGCAGCGTGAACAGCTCGATCCAATCCGGCGAGAAAGATGCTTCCCGCATCCGCGCCAGCGTCTTCTTGGCGGTTGGCAGGTCCGGCGGAGTTTGATCCAGGCAGATTTGGAACCATTCCGCCAATCGGGCCGGCTCCCGTTCCGAGAGCTTTGCGAGCACGGCTTGCAGGGCCGGATAATCACCCCCGGCGGCGGCCACGCGGCGGCGAACCTCCAACACGGCGAGGTCCTCGGCATCCGCCGATCGGATGGCCGACAAGTGAGATTCCGCCGCATCGACGTCGCCTCTTTCCAGCGCCGACTCGGCCGCGGCTATCCGCACGGCCGCGTCGTCGGGGGCAAGCTGCAAACCGCGGGCAATGTCTTCTTCCGCGAGGCGGAGCGCATCGGCGGCCTCTTGCGGGTTGCGCGTGGTGCGGCGGAGCCGGAGACGAAACCGCGCGCGCTGGGCATACGCCGCCGCATCGTCGCCGCAAGCCCGGCCCAAATCGGCCAGCACCTCCTCGGACGCCGCCGCATCCCCGATCGTTGGTTGCCGGTAACAGCTCGCCAGCAAAATGTAAGCGGCTATATTCCGCGGGTTCGTGCTGATCGCCTCCCGCAGGGTTTTAACCGCATCCGGATAAAGCGACTGTGCCGCCAAGCATTGGGCCCGATGGAGACGGGCATCGGAGTCGTGGGGCAATAGCTCGGACACCGCCCGCCATGCATCAGCGGCCTCCGACCACCGCCGCAAACGTTCGGCGAACTCGGCCAAACGGCGTTGCAGGCCGGCGTCCTTCGGGGATTTCGAGACGGCACGATTGAGGACTTGGTAGGCATTCCATTGCAGTTGGGAATTGCCGGGCGAGGCGTCCGCCTGCTCGGCCACCGCCAAGGCCAGCCGCTTGAGGGTCTCCGTGTCGTCCGGGACCTGGCGAAGATAGGCGTCGTAACCGCGGACCGCTTCGCGTAGCGACGCCAAATAGGCTTCCCGATTTCCCTGGGAGCGGGCGGCCTCGGCAGCCGCTTCGGCTTGTTCGGCGCGTTTGAGGATCCTAAGCGACGTGGATCGGACCTGCCGCGCATGCAGCCACGGAATAAGAAGTCCCAATGCCGCCAGGACCGTAAGCAGAATCGCCCAGGCCCGCCAATTGGGCTTCCATCTCGCCGGCCGATCCGATTCCATCACCTACCACCCCTTCGGCGGAAGACCCGGCGATCTTGCCGTTTCAACCGCAAACTTGCCTAAATCTCGCGGGATTCTCGAAGTATTCCGGAACTTTTCAGGGAGCGATCGGCTCCGGAGAAGATATCCCATAAACGCAAGTTTAATCCGTCCGGTCCCGCGAATGAAGAATGCTTGGAGGAATGGGCAAGACGTACAGGCAGCCGGGAAGGAATCGCGATATGACCACTCTTGGTAGTATGGGTCAAGTTTTCTGGAGCCGCCTCGCTTGTTCCGGAGCCGCCTCATTTCGGCGAACGAAACTGAGAGCATGTCTTCAAATTAGTTTCACTGCGCAGAGTCGCCGAAAGCGGGTTAACGATCTTACGCAGACTCACAAAGCTGCGCACCCCAGTTTGCCCAGCTTCTTATCCTGGGCTGTAAAATTACGTCTTGCCAGCCGCAAGGTGGCACCCAATCTAATTTGAAGACAGGCTCTGAGGGAAAGGCTGTTACGCAACGCCGTCATGCCGCGCGGAATAGGCAAATTCGGA
>JAAZNR010000607.1 GCA_012798155.1 Thermogutta sp.
CGTCCTTCCCGCCCGATGATCCGCCCTTTCATCTCGTCGTTGGGGATATCGACCGTACTGGTGGTGGTCTCGGCGGTGTGAGCCGCCGCATAACGTTGGATGGCCGTCAATAGGATCTCGCGACTCTTTTCGCGGCACATCTCCTGCAGTCGCTGCTCGTAGCGGAGGATCAACGCCCCCGTTTCCTGCTGCAACTGCATCTCCAAGAGGTCCATCAGCCGCTTGGCGGCCTCTTCTCGACTCAATCCGCTGACTTCGTGCAGCACCTGCCGCTGCATGTCCAGCAGTTTCTGAAGCTCCTCCTTGCGCCGGCCGACCTCCTCCAAACGGTCCGTCAGCTTTCGCTGCGTCGTCTCGACGATGCGTTCCTGCTTGCGGAGTTGCTCCGTCTGGGCATCCAGCTCGTCCTCCCGCTTTGCCAAGGCGCGTTCTTTTTGATACAGTTCATCCCGAATCTTCTGGAACTCCGCCTCACGCTGGGCACGCTGCTGAATATCCTTTTCCTTGATCTCCAGATCCGCCTCACGCCGGATATTGTCCGCCTCCAACTTGGCCTGATCCAATATCCGCCGGGCCTCGGATTCGGCATCCTTGCGCCGCAGGTAGTCGAGCAGCTTGACCAACGTCACCGTCAGTCCCGCCACCAAAACGCACAGAACGGCAACGAAAATGGTTTGTCCGGGTGTCACGGCTAAGTCCTTACGAAGCTATCGGGGCGAGAACGCCGACGACGGCCGGGCAAGATTACGGGCGCGAATCGACGTCCTTCGATACCGCCGGACGACGTCGAAAAAATCACTCACCCTTTCCCCGAGAAAACTCCCGGATGGGTGGGTCAGCGCGCTCCGTTCGCTTGTGACCGAGAAGGACCGAGAGAGAAGTCAAGACGTGCGAGCGGGTTCCGCGTCGAACCCTCGCGTGGCAGGGTCACCAAGGTTCCCCGGCTCCACCGGCAGGGTGCCGGCCCTCGCACACCGACACGGTCGTTTGAGCACAACGCCGACTCCGACGTGGCGGTTCGGTTCGCCATTTTGAAGAAAACCGTCGGCGAGGCCCGCGAAAACCGAGCCTGGTACCGACGCCGAACTGAATCCCGCGCGGGCAACGAGAGACCGACCGAGCGAGGAGAAAACCCGCTCTCAGCGTGCATAACTCCCCCGCGACGGTACACCGCCCGCCCCAGGATCGCCACCACGCTGCATAGAATCTGGAACAAGCCCATCCGTTCCGCCGCCGGTCTCAAGGTCGCGCCCAGCGATTCAACGTCAGCAAGCCAAATGCCTAATCAACCGTAATTAGTAGCGTCCGACTCATCTCGGTTTCCCGGTCGATTCCCGGAAACCGCCGTGGTTCCCGCCGCCGTTGATACAACGATACGGCGGTCCAATCAATCCACGCAACCAAAACCTCCCGGGGATGACGTGCAAGACGCCCCCGGGGCTGCTCTTTTCTTTATAATAAGGCTTGCGTGGATTAACAGCAACACCGCTTTCCAGCAAAAAACGTACCAACTTTTCGAGACGGAGAGAGCTGGGAGGCGTTTTCAGTGTGGATATGGGACGGCGAGATTCGACCGCGACGTTGAGCGGGGTTTTTACTCGGATTGCCCCAATCTTGCCCCTGGCACCACACATTCCCGGATTGCTCTAATCTTGCCCTGGACATTCCCGGATTACTGCAATTTTACCCCGGCACTATACCGGCTCGGCGGAGAAGCGACCTGAGATGAGACACCCGCTGGAAATCAGGTTCGAGCGGTCCTTCCCGCCGGAACAGTGGTTGGGGCGGCGTATGATCTTGGCGGTTTCGGGCGGGCCGGACAGCATGGCGCTCCTTCGCCTCACCGCCGCCGTCGCCTCCGCCGGCGAACGCGGACGCATCGTCGTCGTGCACGTCAATCACCACCTGCGGGCTGAGGACTCCGATGAAGACGCGCGATTCACGAATGAGGCGGCTCGACGACACGGCTTCCCCTGCCGAATTCTGGATTGCCCTCTACCTTCGATGGAAGGCACGCACGGCAGCCTGGAAGATGCGGCCCGGAGAAAGAGATATGCGGTCCTCTTAGAGCAAGCGGAATCGTGGGGAGCGCGATACGTGCTCACCGGCCACACGGCCGACGACCAGGCGGAAACCGTACTCTTCCGCCTCGTCCGCGGCTCCGGCCTTCGCGGTCTGGCCGGAATTCCGCGGGTTCGGCCCTTCGGACCGGCCGCTCTCACGAGACCGCTCCTCTCTTTTTTTCGCAAAGAAATCCTCGACTACCTAGACAGTCTTGGTCAAGAGTATCGCCTGGATCGTTCCAATGGGGACCCCAAATTTCGCCGCAATGTCTTACGGCACAGGGTGTTGCCGCTCCTAGAAGCGCAGGTCTCGGGAGCCGCGACGAGCCACCTCAATCGCTTGGCCGATCTGGCGCGAGAGTGCGACGATTTTGTTCGATCCCAAGCGGCCGCCGTTTGGCCCCGGGTCGTCGCCGAAGCAAGCCCCAAGTCCCTCCGTCTGCGTGTAACCGAACTCCGCAAACTGCATCCATTCCTAATAAAGGAGGTCCTGCGTGCCGCTTGGCAGCAGCAGGGCTGGCCGCTTCGGGAGATGGGATACCGGCGATGGACGGCGTTGTTGGGCATGGTCTACGAGGCCGGGCCCCCTACCGCGAGGAAATCCCCTACCCGCTCTTTCCCCGGTAGCATTCTGGCTCGCAGGGAGGGAGAGTACCTGGTCCTGGAATGCGCCATGACGCCTGCGGATCGACCCGAGGTCCGAGCCGATGCGTTGCCAACGGACTGTCGAAGTTCTTGACTGGACTTTTGCAAATTGTGGTGACAAGTTCTCGTGCGCCTTGGAAGAGGGTTATGGTGAGGGCAATTAGCCGCGAAAACGGCTTGCCGTGATTGCCCAACTTCACCAAGCCATCACCCGATGCCCCTCTCCCAGAGGGAGAGGGAGGAGTTTGCAAAAGTCCGGTTCTTGAGACTGAATCCGAAGGAGAGACCGACCATGCCGTTGTACGAGTACGAATGCCCGAACTGCGGGGAGAGATTCGAACACCTGACGCGCGGTAATGAGCCGCCGGAGTGCCCGAAGTGTGGAAACCGCCGGTTGACGAAATTGCTCAGCGTCGTCTCCTCGCGTGTAGGCAAGTCTGCGGACTCTTCCCAGTGCAACTTTGGGTGCTGCCAGGGAGGTGCCTGCGGGCTGGGATGAAGCGATCGGCTCGAGGTTTGGAATAGCGACCGACTCGGTGTTTGGAATGAGGACGGGCCGGGAGACCGCTCCGGGGCCGTCCTCTCGCGTTCCAGCGAGGCGGCTCCCCCGGGGGAGCACTCACGGGACCAAGAAAGCCATGCCCGTCCAAACTCCGCCTTCGGCCAGGCCGGCACGGACGCTGAGCGGCAAGGGATCGAGAATCCGCGGCGCACAGCTCCCGGGCCGGTAGTAGCCCAAGGTGTACAGGCATTCGCCGGGCGGTTCCAGCCCCATTTTGTAGGGCAAGATCGGAACCGTGAGGAAGAAGTGTGCACCTGCGGCAAACGGTTCCAGGATCGGCCCCAAACTGTGTCCGTATCGCTCCACCCCCGCCTTTTCGAAGTAAAGGGGTTTGTGGCACAATCCTGATGCCTTCCATGTGAACACCAGCGGTTGCCAATTGCGGCCCTCGAAGGCCGAGGCCGGCAGCGGGCACTCCGTGGGAAATTTGTCGCCCTGCGGGCGGATGTCGTTGGTAATATCCGCAAGAGGCTTCATCCTCCCTTGCGGCGGGCATTCGTCCGCCGGCAGGGCGGCCTTCTGCGTGAGCTGCTCCTCCAACGGCCGCTCGTCTTTCGGTCCCGGCGGCAATTGCTCCATCAATTCCTGAAGCGATTTTTCATCCGGGCCAGGCTGCCCGGACTCGGGCTGCGGCTGAGGCTGGGAAGCCGTGCTTGCAAGCGGTGCCGGGGGGGGTATCACCTCCGGCTCCGTATTCGCCGACGATTGCGGCGAGGGCTGCCGCGGCAAGAGAGAGGGCGGGAGAGGCGAAGAAGGTGCGACCGCATCTCCGAACGGATCCGACAAAGGATCGGGCTGTCCCAACGAACCGCCGTCACCTAACTCGGCCGGAGAAGGCACGACGAATTGCAGCGGCACCAAAGCGGAAGGCGAGTCGGCCTCCTCCCCCGTCGCCAACCGGTCTTCAGCCCTTGGGTCCTCAGCCTTGTTAGCGTGGGCCGAATCCCCCGCCGAATCGGCCTGTGCGGCCGCCTCGGGTCGAACGGGCAACCAACGCAATTGAGGAGCCGGTGCGACGCCGGTGTAGCCCGCGGGAACCACGGCGTCATCGCGCTTCCGGCCAATCCTCCCCGGCTGGTCCGCTCGTTCGCCGCCGTCGATCCGGCCCGAGTGTAGCGCCGCGGTTACCGTGAAATCAGCTTCCTTTTCCGCCGGGGAAACCGTCTGTTTCGCTGGTAGCTCGTTCGCGGCCGAGGTTTCATATCGGGATCGCCATTCCTGGCCGTGAACAAGACCGATCTCCAACCACCCCATTATCAGGCCGAAGGCCAGAATCCCACCGCCTAGACGACGGCCCTCGTGAGCACCACTACCGATCTTCTTCCGCGTACTCCACGCTGTAGTTGGGCGCTTCATGCGTGATGGTAATGTCATGGGGATGGCTCTCCCGAACTCCCGCCGCAGACACTTGGAGAAACTTGGTTTTGGTTCGCAGCTCGGTGATGTCTCGCGTGCCGCAATAGCCCATGCCGGCCTTGAGTCCGCCTACCAACTGATAGACGAACGGCCCCAATGGGCCGCGATAGGGCACGCGGCCTTCGACGCCTTCGGGAACGAGCTTGTCGGATTGATGGGCGGCGTCCTGGCGATAGCGCTCGCTGGACCCCTTGACCATCGCCCCCAACGAACCCATTCCGCGATAAACCTTGTACACGCGGCCGTGATACAGGATGCGATCGCCGGGGCTCTCATCGAGACCGGCGAATAGCCCGCCCAGCATCACGGCAGAGGCCCCCGCCGCTATCGCCTTGGTAATATCGCCCGAGTAGCGAATGCCGCCGTCGGCGATCACCGGGATTGCCTGCTCTTCGGCGGCTTCCGCGGCGGCCATGATGGCCGTCACCTGGGGCACGCCGACCCCGCTAATCACCCGTGTCGTACAAATCGACCCGGGGCCGATACCGACCTTGACGGCATCCACGCCCGCGCGAATAAGGGCCTCGGCCCCCTCCCGCGTCGCCACGTTTCCCGCAATGACGTCGATATCCCATTGCCTTTTGACTTCCTGCACGGTCTCCAGCACATTGGCCGAGTGGCCGTGGGCACTATCGACGACGATCACGTCGACGCCCTTGCCGATCAGGCTTTCCGCTCGCTGGTAATCGTGGACGCCGACGGCCGCCCCGACGCGAAGCCGGCCCAAATGGTCCTTGCACGCGTTGGGAAATCGCCGCTGGTTATCGATGTCCTTGATCGTAATCAGGCCGGTCAGTCTGAAATCTTCGTCAACCAGCAAAAGTTTCTCCACCTTTTTTTCCATCAGAATCCGTTCGGCCTGCGCCAGCGATACAGTCCCCGTAGCC
>JAAZNR010000065.1 GCA_012798155.1 Thermogutta sp.
AGGCGGTTGAGGACCTCGCGGCGGGTCCACATGCAGGCCCCGCAGTGAACCATCAGCTTGTACGGGGACAAGTCCTCCGGAAAGTCGCGGCCCTGCACGGTCGTGAAATGCAGCTTCCCGCCCACGTGCTCTTGCAACCAGCGGGGGATTTTCTCGCGGCCGATGTCGTCGGCGATGGGGTGGTGGGAGCAGGCTTCGGCCACCAAGACATGGTCGCCGGGCCGCAGGTCGTCGATGGCCCGCGCGCCCTCCACGAATTGGGCGAGGTCGCCTTTTTGGCGGGCCATGAGGATCGAGAAGGAAGTCATGGGGACTTCGGGCGGCGTATCCGCCGCTACTTGGCGGAAGGCCTGGCTATCCGTGACCACGAGCGCCGGCGGCGTCGAGAGGCGACCCAGGGCCTGCCTAAGTTCCGTGTCTCGCACCGCCAACGCGAGGCAACCGCGATCGAGAAGCTCGCGAATCGCCAGCACTTGCGGCTGGATGATTCGGCCTTTGGGAGCCTCCTTGTCGATCGGAATCACGAGGACGACGGTATCGCCGGGCTGCACCAAATCGGCGATCAAGGGGGGAGTATTGATGAATTCGTCCGGCACGCAGCGGACGAGGGCCGACCGGACCTCCTCCAGGCCTTGCCCCAGCGCGGCCGCGGCGCCGACCCAGGGAATGCCTTCGGCTTCCAATCGGTTGATCAGAGCGGAAGGGGGCGGCCCGAGGTCGGACTTGTTGCAGACCACGATCACCGGGATACCTCGCCCGCGGAATTCCGCCAGCAACTGGTCCTCAAAGGCTTCCCAGCGGCCCGCATCCAGTACCAGCAGCGCGAGGTCGGTCCGATCCAAGACCTGGCGGGTTCGCGCGACGCGGGCGGTTCCCAAGGTCCCCTCGTCGTCCACGCCCGCCGTGTCGATGAACAAGACCGGCCCCAGCGGCAGCATCTCCATCGGTTTTTCCACGGGGTCCGTGGTGGTGCCCGGCACGTCGGAGACGATCGAGACGTATTGCCGCGTCAGCATGTTCAAGAGTGCCGATTTGCCTGCGTTCCGGCGGCCGAAAATCCCGATATGGAGGCGGAAGCTTTTGGGGGCTTGGCGTGGGGCGGACATGCGTTTCCTCGCTGCAAGGGCGGCTAATCTTCCGCCGGTTGGATTGGGCGCCGGGTGGATCGGGGGCCGGCTGAGTGGGATCCCGGTTGGATCGGACCGATGCCCTAATTCTACGCCCCGGAGAAGTCCCCCGGTTTCTACGCATCAGAGAAACCCTCGGTTCGTCGCCGCCGCCCTCGGGGTGTCGCAGTCGCACGCGGCTGGAAACGGTGCCGACCGCCGGCCCGGCTGGGGGCTGCGCTCTGCTACGACCCCAGCCACCCGGCCGATGGAGGGCGTCGCACGCGGCTGGAAACGGTGCCGACCGACGGCCTGGCTGGGGGCTACGCTCCGCTGCGACCCCAGCCACCCGGCCGATGGAGGGCGTCGCACGCGGCTGGAAACGATGCCGACCGACGGCCTGGCTGGGGGCTACGCTCCGCTGCGACCCCAGCCACCCGGCTGCCAATTCCTCGTCCGCGGCCTCCGCGCCCTCTGCGTTTCAAAAACGGCCTCTCCGCCTCCGTGTCGCCATGACAGACCGGGCAGGGGCGTGAACGGCTCCTGTAATGCCTTCCAAATGGGGGTATTTTTGGAAAGTGGGGACATCTTTATCGGTCGCAACCGGGGTCATTTCTAACTGGACTTTTGCAAACTGCGCCCCTCTCCCTCTGGGAGAGGGGCAGTGGGTGAGGGCTGGGTGAAGTTGGCCAATCACGGCAAGCCGTTTTCGCGGCTAATTGCCCTCACCATAACCCTCTTCCAAGGCAGACGAGAACGTGTCACGACAATTTGCAAAAGTCCAGTTCTAATGGTTTTTGACATGGTTTTGACACCCAATCGACAAACCCGAAGCATTGAATTAGGCTGAAGGGTTTGCGGATCGGAGGTCGTCCTCGGGGATATCGGCGGCGAGGATATCGGCGACGAGGTTTGGCGGCGGATGACGCCGGCCGATCCTTGTCGATGCCGGTGAGGGACGTTTTCCCCGTCCGACTTCGGAGAAAAACCGGCGGCCGATGATGGCGGCCGATGATTTTGTGGGCATGGAAGGTTCTCGATCCTTCAGTATTGGAATCCAGCAGCGGAAGGTAGACACATGCCGGAAAAGGACAAGCGCGTCTTGTTGGGCCAAAAGGACCTGCCCAAGGCCTGGTACAATCTGTTGCCGGACTTTCCGGAGCCGCTTCCCCCGCCGAGGCACCCGGAAACCAAACAACCGCTGAATCCGCGGGATTTGGAGAAAATCTTCGCGGCGGAGCTGATCCGACAGGAGGTCAGCTCGGATCGCTGGATCGAGATCCCGGAGGAGGTCCGCCGAATCTATGCCATCTGGCGACCGACGCCGCTGGTCCGGGCAAGCAACCTGGAAAAGGCGCTGGGGACGCCGGCTCGCATCTATTTCAAGGACGAAAGTCACAGCCCGCCCGGCAGCCACAAGCCCAACACGGCGGTGGCCCAGGCCTACTACAACAAGCAGGAAGGAATCCGCTGTCTGTCCACGGAGACGGGAGCCGGGCAATGGGGATCGTCTCTGGCCTTCGCCTGTTCCTTCTTCGGCCTCGAATGCAAGGTCTTCATGGTCAAGGTGAGCTTCTACCAGAAGCCCTATCGCCGCTCCATGACGCACGTGTGGGGCGCCTCCGTGTGCGCCAGTCCCTCCCCGGAGACCGAGTGCGGTCGTGCCATTCTGGAGAAGGACCCGGACTGCCCGGGCAGCCTGGGAATCGCCATCAGCGAGGCCGTGGAAGTGGCGTTGAAAGACGAGGGCACGCACTACACGCTGGGCAGCGTGTTGAACCACGTGATGCTGCATCAGACCGTCATCGGCTTGGAGGCCGAGCGGCAGATGAAAGAGGCGGAAGACTTCCCCGACGTGGTGATCGGATGCGTCGGCGGGGGGAGCAATTTCGCCGGCTTGGCTTTCCCCTTCATGCGGCACAAGATCGCCGGCAAGGACATCCGCTTCGTCGCCGTGGAGCCGAAGGCTTGTCCGTCCTTGACGCGCGGCGAATACCGCTACGACTTCGGCGATACCGGCATGCTCACGCCGCTGCTGAAAATGCACACTTTGGGACACAGCTTCGTGCCGGCGGGGATTCACGCGGGCGGGCTCCGCTATCATGGAATGGCCCCCATGGTGAGTTTCGGCGTCAAGCTGGGGCTGATCGAGGCGACGGCCCTGCATCAACGGGAGTGCTTCGAGGCGGCCCTGATGTTCGCCCAAACGGAGGGCGTCATCCCCGCCCCCGAAACCTCCCATGCCATCCGCGCCGCGATCATCGAGGCGCTGAAGTGCAAGGAGACGGGCGAGGAGAAGTGCATCCTCTTCAACTTCAGCGGCCACGGCATATGCGATTTGGGGGCCTATGACCGCTACTTCAGCGGCGAGCTGGAGGATTTCGAGCTGCCGCAGGAGAATATCCGCCGGGCCTTGGCGGAGCTGCCGCAGATCGGCTGAGGTCGCGCTGACGATGCGACTCGCGGTCACGACGCGCGGGAGCGTGACGCCAACGAGGCTCACTGAGAACGAGGCTCGCTGATTCCGCGCCGCCGCGACGGGCGGAATCGCGGCAGCCGTCATTCCTCGCGGTGGAGGAACATCCGCTCGATTTCCTCCAGCGTCTTGCCCTTGGTCTCCGGAAGAAACGCGGACACGAAGGCCAGGCATACCACGCACATCACGGCGTAGCTCCAGAAGGCGAAAGCCGGTCCCCAGGCGGCGTACATCATAGGCGCAGTCTGTGTGATGAGGAAGTCCGCCAGCCACAGGGCGACCGTGGCGATCCCCATGGCCAAGCCTCGGGTGCGGGTTGGGAAGATTTCCGCCAGAACCACCCAGACCACGGGGCCCATCCCCACGGCGAAGGAGGCCA
>JAAZNR010000608.1 GCA_012798155.1 Thermogutta sp.
CCAGAGACGCGCCCGCCAATCCCCGCCCACGCCCGCCCCGGCCGGGCCGGGCACGCCGTACCGCCGGGCGCTCCACACGCTCAAGCCGACCGCCAACACCGCCGCCACGAGCACAATCACGCGTTTTTTCATGAGACGCGGCCCTTGCCTTCGATCGTTTTGGGGCGGCCGTTCCGGCACCGCCGCGGGGAAGCTCGCTCCTGCTCCTCCGTTCCGCCCGGCAGCAGCCTCAGGGCGACCGTGTCCACCGTATCGGCGATCATTTCGATGACGGCCTTCGACAACCGCCGCCCGCGGTGCCGCAAACGCCGGCGGAGGACATGGAATCCGATGCGGAAGATGGCGGGCTGGCCCCACAGGCTGTGCGCCAGAACGATCACGCGGGGATCGCGCGGCGTCGTTTGCAGGACCGCCGCCGCCAACTCGGTGATGATTTCATGCACCGGACGAATGATCCGCGTGTAGATGATCTCGAACCCGTCCGACGGCCGCAGCAATTCCCGCCACACGATCGCCGCCACCGCCTCCGCCCGCGGCTCCGTGAGCACGGTCATGACGAAGTGCCGAAGGAATGCCCGCAACGCCTCCCGCGCCGCCTCGGGAGAGAGCGGCTCCGCGGGATCGCCCCGGGCGGCGAGGGCCGACTCGCGGATGTTCCCCCCCATGCCCTCCGTCAGGTGCCGCAAGACCGCCCGATAGTAACCGTCTTTGCCCCCGAAATAGTACGACAAGGCCGCGCTGTTCACCCCCGCCGCGGCGGCCAGGCGGCGGATGCCCACCTCCTCCGGGCCGAATTGGGCGAAGGCCTCGATCCCGGCGTCGAGAAGACGAAGGCGCGTCCCCTCGCCCTTGCGGGCGTCCGCGGTCCGATTTTGCGTGCGGCCTTTCTTCACCGTCCGTTTCCTTCGTCTAGAGGATGCCTTGCCGCCTGGAGGATGCCTTGCCCCGATTCCATTCTACGTCGCACCTTGCACACAATCAATCGTTTGATTCAATCAAACGATGATGCAGGACTCTCGCGGAAACGGACGCCGGCGCCTCACGTTTGCGTTCGTTTGCTCCGCGGAGGAACACCGCCGGCTCATGGAACGTATGCAAAACGCAAACCGCAGACGCAGAGCTCGGCCGGGTGGCTGGGGTCGTAGCGTAGCGAAGCCCCCAGCCGCTACGTTTCGCGGGGCCCCGCACTGCCGGACACGCCGGTAGTGGCACCCGTGCGCAACGCGTCAGCGCGAGAGCCTCGGGCGTCAGCCCGAGGTGGGGCGAGGTGGAAAAGCGTCAGCCCGAGGTGCAAGTGCCTCGCGCATAAAACTGGAGCCTCGGGCGTCAGCCCGAGGTGGGGCGAGGTGGAAGAGCGTCAGCCCGAGGTGCAAGGACGGCCCAGGACTTGGGCGGGAAGCGCTCAACGCGCCGTCAGTTCCGCTTCCAGCCCCGGATTTCGACCAGGGGCGGGGCGTCCGTGCTCTCTTCGACCAAGGGGATCGGTCGCACGAAGACCGCCTGACGGACCAGCGGCCGCTCCTCCTCGTCCCGGGGAAGGCCGGTTCCCTGAACGTCGGGCGAAGTCGCCGGCTTCCACGACTCGCCGCTATCGCCGCTCGAGGAGGGGGCGTAGGTGCTTTGCGGCTGCGACGACGCGGCCGAGCCGCTGCTGCCGCCGGGCGTGGGCAGCGCCGGCACGGCGTCCGCCGCGGAGAGCGGCAAACCGGTGCTCGACGAACCGCACGTCGCGCATTCCCCGGACGATCCCGTGATCACCGTGTCCGAACTGTACGAGCTCGGCAAGCTGCTCGCGCACGGATCGCACACGGCGGGAGTCAGCGGCAGGGAGTAACCGGCGAATTGGGTCGTGGTCCAGGTGGGCGCCGCGTAAGAAACCGAATACGCCGTGCGACGCGCCCGCCACCGCTGGAAGGGACGCCACGGGAACAGCCGCCGCGGCTCCACCACGACCTCCACGGGGCGGTAAACCACAGTGGGAGCCGCCACGGGCGAGGCCGCGGCATAGGGCGTGACGACGGGCGGCGGGCTTGCGGCCAAGGCGGGCGCCGGGCGGAAAACCGTCGTCCCCAGCGACGGTGCCAAGGGCCGATACGCCGCGCGATACGTCACCGTCGGCGCGGCATACGTGACCGGCATGTAGGTCGTGACGGGCACGGCGGAAACCGGCATGTACGCCGTGTAGCCCGTGGAATACGTGCCGTATTGCGCAGCGTAAGTGCTACGCCGATTGCACAGCCCGCTCAGAAGGCATTGCCCGTACGCCGTCCCGCCGGCGCAGCAGGCCAGCACCGCCGCAACGATCATCCGCCGGCCGCATCCAACTGCCGTCATCGCAAATCTCCAATTCCTATCGCAGGACAAGAGTAGCCGCTACGAAGCTTTAATAAAATTGAGCCGATAAAACACCGCTTGTCAAGTTCCCGTCCGTCCGAATCGCCAAAATTGCGGATTAGAACGGATATTCCGATTGCATGGATATAGAGATCATTGCCGCGTGGTGCGAGAATAACGCCGCCGGACGCCGCCAATGTCGGGTCTAATCCGTCCATTCCGCGAGATCGCGCAGGTCGCACCATAAATAATGTCGCAGGGCTACGAGCCGCCGTCGCGAGCCGGCGGCGCAACTCGGCGGGTGGAATCGCACGTGACCACTCGAGCCGCCGGCGTAAGCTGGTGGCGGCTGCACTGCGAATAGGCCCGGCTGGGGGCTGCGCTCCGCTTCGACCCCAGCCACCCAAATCCCCAGCCACCCACGACTCCACGCACCCAGGTTCCCAGGCACCCGGCCGGCGGTGAAGGCGCTGCAATGTCATCACGAGCCGCCGGCGTAAGCTGGTGGCGGCTGCACTGCGAATAGGCCCGGCTGGGGGCTGCGCTTCGCTACGACCCCAGCCACCCGGCCGCTAGCGGCTCGCGCTTGCGCGTTGCGCATGACGTTTTCGCTTGGCAGCCGTTCTCGGAGCCACCCGGCCGCCGGACAGGGCCGGCCGGTCCGCCGCAACCTTGC
>JAAZNR010000609.1 GCA_012798155.1 Thermogutta sp.
AGGCTCGTGTTGATCGAGACTACGGGCATGCAGCGGCGCGGAACCGCCAAGAGCTTCCTGCGTGCCTTGCAGCTTGGCGGTCTCGACTACGGCGACCGATGCGATGTCGAATCGTTGGATGCGGAGGACAATCTTGAGGCCGTAAGGATTGCCCTGCGTCGTGCGTTTGGAAAATATCCCTCCGCGGAGTGGATCGCCAATATCACGGGCGGTACCAAACCCATGAGCATCGCCACGTTCGAGTTTTTCAAGGCGACCGCCGGGCGAGTCGTGTATACGAACTTCACTCGTCCCAATGTGCTGCTGGGATTGGATTCCACGACCGAAGAGACCTGTGACCACAAGCTTTCGATCGACGAGTTTCTTGCAGGCTACGGCTTCGAGTCCCGAAGAGCGGAAAACAAGATACGCGAGGCCGAGGCACGCGCTGGAAGATGGGCGCCATGCGCTCGTCTCCTCGCAAGGTATGCGTCGTCGCAAGAGCTTTTGCCGCTTGCGGATGATGACCGGCACAAGGCCCGACAGAGGGGCTGGGAACTTCAAGTCGGGCAATTGTGGTTGCCTCCGTGCGATGTCGATCTCGTACGGGCAGTACGGGACGCCTTCTCTTTACAGGGGAATGGATCCGGGGACGCACTGCATGGTCACATCGACAAGTACGCGGTGGAGTTCTTGACAGGTGGGTGGCTCGAAGTGTTCTTCTGGGATTTATTGTCTCGCCATGCGGATGCCCTTGGGATTTGGGATGTGCGTTTAGGGCTTGAGGTCGGCCGTTCCGGTGATTCGGCCGCCCCCAATGAATTCGACGTTTCCTTTATGCGCCAATACAGCTTGGGGATAATCGAGTGCAAGTCGGGTCCCCAGGCTCACGATCCGGGCGGCGACGTCCTCCACAAGGTCGAAGCCGTGACGCGGCAATTCCGGGCACTTCGGGTCCGTTCCTACCTCGCGACAACGGGAAATAACATTCTCGATAAGGATGGAAATGTCAAATCGTCCGTGAAAGATCGCGCGAGCATTTACAATTGCAGGGTCATCACTGGGGCTGAGATCAGGCAGATTGCCGAGGCCGACGGTTCGCCCGATGTGATCGGGCGACTGCTTTTCGCCCCTGCGGAGGCGGCATAATGGGCCATGTTGTGTATTATTCCATCGGCGTCAGTCAACCCATTACTCCTGCCGAGCCGCTTCCTCCCTTGCCGCAGATCCCGCGAGGCGCGCTGGTGGTCATCGAAGGTCGAGCTCCGATCTGGCGCTACGGCATGGCCTTTCATTTATTGCACGGTTCGCCCGCCGGCGCCATCGCCGTCTTCGATCCGCGGCTCGGCGCGGTCGTCATTGCGTCCCACAATCCTTCCTGGCGAGAAGGTCAGGTCATCGAAATGGATATTCCGTGCGAATAAGCAATCGAATCCGCTATCTTGCCCCACCTTCCCCTGTGACGATTGTCGCCATGCACCGTTCGTCAACCCGCCGACCGGCGAGGGGGGATTCGCCGGCACCCAGGCCGGTCCTCGCCTCACGCGCTGCCCGAACAAATCACGTCGGTTCACGTCAGTTGCCTGCCCGACGCAACTCCTTCACGGAATGGATCGACAGCTTTTCCGTAAAGGGTATCGGCTTGCG
>JAAZNR010000610.1 GCA_012798155.1 Thermogutta sp.
AGCAAGCCGAGCGGCGAGGAGACTCAGCCCGAGAGCGCCGGCGCGGCGTCCGTCCCGGCGGCCTCGCCCGGCGTAGCGGCCGGCGATAGCGGCGGCTGGACGCCCGCGGAATCCTCGGGGAGCGGCGCGGCGACCCCGTCGTGGGCGACGGCCGGGTCAGGACCTTCCGGCGCCGCACCAAGCCCGACGCCCGCCCCGCCGGAACCAAACAACCCCGTCCCCGGTCCGTCTCCCGGCAGCCCGCCCGATGCCGTCCCTGGCAGCCCGGCTCCTGCCGCGGAATCGCCCGGCTTACCGCCGGCCCCTTTCGCGCCGCCGGCCCCGTTCGCACCCCCGGCCCCTTCCGCACCGCCGGGGGCCGCCGGCCTGCCGCCTGCCGACGGGGAGCGGACGGCGACTGCGGCGGATGGGTTGCCAATACCGGACTTGGGAGTCGAAGCGACCTCCGCTGCCACGCCCGCCGAGGCATCTCAAACCGACTTCGCCGACTTCTCCCTGAGCCAGACAGCACCGGCAACGTACCTCTCGGAATCGGGTAACGGCGATTTGCCGCCGCTGGTCCCCCTGACATCGGCTTCCGCCCCCCCGGCCCCGGCTTCCGGCAGCGGGGCCGTTCGCCGCGTTCAGCGGTATGCCGCGGCCGGTGCCGACCCGGCGGATGTCCAAGATGCCGCGAACGACCCGGCCTTGCTGGTAGACGTCCTGCCCACGTTGTCCACGCTTCCGCCGGTCGAGCAAAATCGGCGTCTTGCGGCCCTCTTGTTCGGCCGCGAGCTTCTGCCCCCGCAGGCGGAGGCGACGCACCTGGCGGACCTGCTCCGGGCATGTCCTTCCACGCAGCGGCGGGAGCTGTTGTCGGCTTATTGGGACACCGCCGCGCGCAAGGCGGAATATATCGCCTGGATGCAGCAGACGATCCTCTTGGCGGAGCTTTTTCCCTCCGCGCTGCAGCAATGGTCTCGGCCCGGCGGCGCCCCGGCCATGCTGGAATTGCAGGCCGCACGCACGGCGGCGGACGCCGGCTTGGAAGATGCCCACCGCCGCTTGATCGAGACGGCTTTCCGGTTGGGCGCGGCGGCCGGGCGAAATACCGACGTCCTCCCCATCCCGGCCGGCGTGCCGTTCGTCGGGCCGTATGCGGCCCGCGCCGAGGCCTTGCCGGCGTCCCTCCGCGCCCGGTCCGACATCCAAACCTACTTGGCACGACTCGAGGGCGGCTTTCCGACCCTGTCTCATCGCATGCGCGCGGCCGCGGCCTGGGACGACGCCCGCCGCGCGGCGGAACGCCGATTCGCCCAAGGGACGGGACCGTTGGGCGACGTCCTGGAGCTTGCCGACGCCGAGTTCCGGGAATTGCTGCGGTACTCGGCAGCGGCTCGGGCGTACAATACGTGCATTGGGGAATACGTCCTGACGGCCTATCCCGACCTGGCACCGGACGTGCTGCTCGCAGCGTTGGGCGCGGCGGATGCGTGACGCCCGGCCGTGCCTTTCCGCCTGCCCGGTGCCGGCCGACCTTTTCCCGGCCGCAACGGCCCGGAGCGGCGGACAAGGCCGATCCGCCGATCAAGTTTGCCAATTCCGTGACCAAGTTCGGCAATTCGCCGGCCAAGTTTGCCGATTCGCCGACCAAGTTCGACAAGTTCGTTTTCTTCGCAGCGCAGCCCTACACCGAATCATGAGCGAGAGTTCGCTTTTCAGCCTCGATCAACCGCCGACCATCCGCAACGCGGCGGAGCACGAGCGGGGATCGAGCGGCGGCACGGCCCCGGCGGCACGATCCGTCCGCTTGGGCGGCGTGACGATTTTTCCGCCTTTGTTTCAAGCCCCGATGGCGGGCTACACCAATTACGCCTTCCGCCGACTGCTCCGCGAATTGGGGGGCGTCGGGCTGCTTTGCACCGAGATGGTCAGCGCCCGCGGCTTCCTGGAAATCGATGCCCGCAAGCAAAGCTATCCCGAGCGGCTGTGGGGCGTCCGTGACGAGCCGCGGCCCTTGGCGGTGCAGATTTGGGACAACGAGCCGGGCAAGCTGGGCGAGGTGGCCGCCCGCATCGTGGAAGAGTTCCGCCCCAGCAGCCTGGATATCAATTTCGGTTGTCCGGCCGAGGAGATCACGCATCGCGTCTCCTGCGGTGCGTTCCTGTTGCAGTTTCCCGACAAGGTGGGAGAGCTGACGGCGGAGGTCGTCCGCCGCGCCGCGCCCGTGCCGGTCACCGCCAAAATCCGGTTGGGCTGGACGGACAGCGCCATCACCGCTCCGGAAACGGCGGCGGTACTGGAGCAGGCCGGGGCGGCCGCCGTCTTCGTCCATGCCCGCACCGCGCAGCAAAAATATCGCGGCACCGCCGACTGGGACCGAATGGCCGAGATCAAGGCCCGGTTGCGACGCATCCCCTTGATCGGCAACGGCGACATACGGACTTGGGAAGAGGCGGCGGCGGCTTTGCGGCGGTTTCCCGTGGACGGCGTGATGATCGGCCGCGCGGCGATCAGCCGGCCCTGGCTGTTCGCGCAGGCGTCGGCCGCCTTGGCCGGCCGGCCGGTCCCGGCGGAACCCTCACCTGAGGAGCAGCGCGAGCTGCTCCTCGACCTCTGCCGTTCGCTGACCGAACAATTCGACGCCCATCGCGCCGTGATCCTGATGCGGAAGTACGTCTGCCGGTTTTGCCTGGGCCGCCCCGGCGCCAAACTCTTGCGGACGCACGTCTCCGCAGCGTCCGACATGAAAACGCTGATCCGCGCGGTGGACGCCTTCTACTCGGCCGCGGACAAGACGGAATAGGCCCGGACTCGGCCTCACCCGGGCGGCTGAGACGCCGGTCATGGTCGGGCGAACTCGGCACCAAGGGATCGAGGCGGAACGCCTTTCGCAAAGAGAGACCCGGCATGGCGACCAGCAACGCTCTTTCTTCGGACGGCACGATCGCGGGACACCTCGTGCTCAGCACGTGGCATTTCGGCCGGACGGCCAATCGCGCGGCCTGGGAAGCGCTGGCGCGTGCCGAGGCCGACGCCTTGGACGCCGTGGAGGCCGGCTGTCGCGCCGTGGAGGCCGACCCCGAGGTCACCAGCGTGGGCTACGGCGGTCTGCCCGACGCGGCCGGGGAGGTGACCTTGGATGCCGTCATCATGGAGTCGCCGGCCCGCTGCGGCGGGGTCGCCTGTCTGCGAGGCTTTCCGCATCCCATCTCCGTGGCACGCCGCGTCATGGAGAAGACCCCGCACGTCCTCTTGGTCGCTGCGGGAGCCGAGACCTTCGCCCTGCAAGAGGGCTTCACGCCGCGAGACCTCCTCACGCCTGCCGCACGAAAACGCTGGGAAGAGTACCGCCGGGACCATCAACGCGGGCAGTCGCCCGAGCACGCCGCGTCCAATCACGATCCCGCGGCCGAGGGCCACGACACCGTGGGCGTGCTGGTCCGCTTGGCGGACGGGCGGTTGGCCGGCGGATGCTCGACCAGCGGTCTGGCCTTCAAGCTCCCCGGCCGGGTCGGCGACTCGCCCATCGTGGGTCACGGCCTGTACGTCGATCCCGATGTCGGCGCTGCGGTCGGGACCGGGCACGGCGAGCTGATCAGCCGCGTCTGCGGGACCTTTCTGATCGTCGAGGAAATCCGCCGCGGGACCGCTCCCCTCGAAGCGATTGGGAAGGCCTTGGAGCGGATCGCCCGGTCATGCCGCCCTCTGCCTCGGCGGCAGGCCGCCTTCCTGGCCGTCACCCCGGACGGACGTTGGGCCGCCGGGAGCCTGCGGCCGGGCTTTCAGGCCGCCCTGCGAACGGACGCCATCGATACGCTGCTGCCCCCGCAAACCGTCCTGCTGGGCGATGAGTAGCCTCGCTGGACAGCCCTCCCTCCGGCAGTCTCGCGCCGCTTCCACCGCCGGCTTACGCCGGCGGCTCGCGTTCGATTGCGCTATAACACCACCAGCTTACGCTGGTGGCTCCGGTTGATAGTGTGTGTTTTCCGCCGGCCGGGTGGCTGGGGAAATATCGGGGTGGCTGGGGTCCTCCGGGTGGCTGGGGTCGTAGCGAAGCGCAGCCCCCAGACGCGTGGGTGCCACTGCCGGCTTGCACAGACGCTGCGTGGCTGGGGACGCAGCGTAGCGCAGCCCCCAGACGCCCGTCACCCCATCCACGTTCACGGCGCGGAGTACGCCTCGCCGCCGGCCTTGGATCCGAGCGCGCCCCAGACACCGTAGAAACTCGGGTCGCTCTTGGGCTGTATTACCCCCGGTGCCAGATTGCCGGTATCAATGGTGCTGCTGACAAACCGCACCGACCCGTCCACAAACAAGGCGTTCACGCCGCCCGGGTGCCGGCTCACCGGCGGAAGAGTCAAATGCACGCCGTCGCCGTAACGAGCGCTATCCTCAGCACAGGAAGGGGAGTTGGGCGCCAAGACGGTCGTAATTCCGACATACATCGGCTGGCCGTCCGTCCACGAATTGCCCCACCGGTCTCCCTGAACCGTCGTCCCGGCTACGTAGTATTTGCCGTCCGTCTGGTTCAAGCAGACCTGAGGCGTCGCTCGCAGCCCCCCGACCGGCGACGCAATGGCCCGGAGGTGTTCCACTTGCCGGGCGCTAACCGAAACCGGTTGTTCGCCACCTGGAGTGCCCTTGCTGCATAACCGCTCGCTCATGGCGATCGTGTTGCTGGTTCCATCGGTCACGTGGGCCATGCTGTAACAACGTCTGAAAGCAAACATACCGCGAACATCCTGAGCGTCGCGAATACTCTCGATCTGGTCGCCGATGCTGAAACCGTAGCTGTTGTATCGCCCGCGATTGTCGGGATAGCCGTTGTCCGATGGGCAGAGCAGTAGGTCGGGGGAGTCGTTCCAGACCGACCAGCTTTGCCAACCTCGCGGACCGTGCGGTGCCACCGGCGTCCCGCCGTTGGTCACTCCCGTCGGATCGCCCGCCGCGATCTGATCGTACAGCGCCCGCTGTTCCATAAACGGCAGGAGAGGGATGAAACCGGACTTGCGCTCTCCGTTGCCGTTCCAGTTTCCCGTGAATCCGGGCCAGTTCGAGCCTGTCCCGCCTTTGCGATACGGGAAGACCTTGTTGACATCGTGGTAGTTTTGCAGGGCCAGCCCCAACTGCTTCAGGTTATTGGTGCACTGCGCCCGCCGGGCGGCCTCCCGCGCGGCCTGCACCGCCGGCAACAGCAGGGCGATCAAGATGCCGATGATCGCGATCACGACCAGCAGCTCCACGAGGGTGAACCCTCGCCGTTGAATGGAACCCAATTGCCGCTTCATTTCGCACCTCCGATTCCAGAAGGAGAAAAGGGACCTGAACTCCGACCAACCGAACCTTCGTATCGACCGAGAAATCGGTTGACGCCGGACGGGCCCTGCGCCGTTGCGCCCCTACCGGTTCTTCACCCTTCGAGAAGACGTTTGCCGACGGAAAAGGCGGGGTCAGCCGGCTCGGCGGCGGTCTTGCCGAACCG
>JAAZNR010000611.1 GCA_012798155.1 Thermogutta sp.
CAAAACCGCGCGCGGCCCTGGTCCGCGTAGCGATCGGGCGGCTTGGGACCGGAACGAACGCAGAGCGGACCGCTCAGTCGTCAAACCTTTGCTCAGTCATCAAACCTTTGAGGAGCTAGCGATGATGCTGCGATCGTGGAGCGGTTTGGGCTTGTGCGTCTGTGCGGCCGTGATCGTGACGGGCCGGGCCGTCGCGGCCGAGGAGTCCGCAGCCCCGCCGGGAGCCGACGCCGAAATCGTTTTCGCGGACGATTTCCGCGGCCCGGAACTGGAAAAAGGCTGGCGCCGGCTCCGCGAGCACGAAGGCTATTGGCGTCTGCGGGAGGGCGGGCTGGAGATCCGCGCCGAACCGGGCCTGGCGGAGACCGTCCGCAACGCCCTGGTCCGGCCGCTGCCCGGCCGCGAGCGGTCCAAGCTGATCGTCGAGGTCGCCGTGTCCAATTTGGTTCCGCCTACCGAGCAGTACGAGCAAGGCGGCATCACGCTCTACAACGACGGGAAGCCGGTGTTCAAGCTGGTCAAGGAGCGGATCGACGGCGGGCTGTACATCATTCCCGGCCGGGTACCGCTGGAAGGCAACCGCGTCACCCTCAGGCTGGTCTTGACCGCCGATCGCTTTACGGCCCAATTCCGCCCCGAAGGAGAAAAGGAGTTCCGCACCGCGGCGGAAGGACCGTTGCCGGCACCCAAGAGCGACGAAATCAGCATCCAGTGCTATCACGGACCGACGGACGCGGAGCATTGGATTCGGTTCGAGGGCTTCCGCATTTTGCGGGCGGCACCGTAGTCGATTTCGAAGCGTGAGGAATGGGAGGCAAGCGTCGGGCGGAGCGGCGCGTGCCTGCGATCGGCATGGGCTTCGCCCGGCGATGACGATGCGGAACCTTGGGATGTGGGAAAGCGCCGCCGGTCCTTCGTCGCGAGACGGCGGACGGCGAGACGTTCAGTGTTCTTTGTTCTTTTTGGAGGGAAGCGTCATGAATCAGCGAATCGGTTTGCCGACGGTGTCCGCCTGCGGCTGCTGCTTGTCGCGGCGTCGATTTTTGGAGTTCTCGGCGGGGTGTGCGGCCTGCGCCGCCCTGGGCGGAAACGCGCGGCGTGCCTCGGCCGAGGCGAGTGGCACGGCCGCCGCACCGTCCAAGAAGTTGCGGCTGCGGGTGCTGTACTCGTTGCACGGGCCGGTCCAGGAGGGGCCGGACTGGCCGAACAAGGGTTTCGATTTCCGGCCGGTGATGCAGAAGATCGAGAGCGTTCTCAGAGAGGGTTGCCCCGACTTCGACTTCCTGCCCGCCATGGCCAACGGTCCCGAGGCGGCGGCCAAGATCATCGAACAGGACCAGGCGGAGGGCATCGACGGCTACATCGTCTATCAGATGAACTGCTGGAACCGCGTCGTGCAGTCGGCGGCGGCAACGGGCAAGCCCACCCTGTATCTCGATTTCCAATTCGCCGGCAGCGGCGGATTCCTGGTCTATACGGCGGGCTTCTTGCGGCAGAACGTCCCCAACGTAGGGTTCCTTGGCTCCTCCAACTGGGACGACCACGTGGCGGCCGTCCGCTGCTTCCGTCTGGTGAAGGAAGGGAAGGGGGTGAGTGATTTCGCGGCCGCCGTGGCCCAGGTTCGTCGCGAAAGGACGCCCGCCCCCGGCGACCTGACCTGCCTTCCCGACGCCGTCGCCCTGCTCTCCGTGGAAGAGACCCTCCGCCGGCTGAAGGAAACCAAGATCTTGGCGGTGGGCGGCGGTTGGCCGGGAATCATCGAGCCGCTGCAAAAGGAATTGGGGATTCCCGTCGAATCGGTGGCCTTCGAGGAATTGAATGCGGCCTGGGAAAAGGCGGACAAGGACGAGGCGGCCGCCGTGGCCGACATGTGGAAGAAGGCTGCCGCCGTGATCGAGGACGTCTCGCCCGAGACGCTGCAAGCCTCGGCCGCCATGTATCTTGCCCAGAAGGCCGTCCTCCAGGCCCACAACGCCAACGCCATTACCATCAACTGCCTGGGCGGGTTCTACGGCGGGCACATCCACGCCTACCCCTGCCTGGGATTCCATCAGTTGAATAACGAGGGCTTGATCGGGGCCTGCGAATGCGACCTCCGCTCCACCGCCACCATGGTCCTCATGACCACGATGACCCAGGGACGCCCCGGCTTCATTTCCGATCCGGTCGTCGATACCGCCAAACGGCAAATCATCTATGCCCACTGCGTGGCAGCGAACAAGCCGTTCGGCCCGCAAGGCCCGGCCAACCCCTTCCAAATCCTCACGCATTCCGAGGATCGCCAGGGGGCGTCGGTCCGCTCCTTGATGCCCGAGGGCTACATGACGACGACCCTGGAGATCGCGCCCGAACGCAAGACGATCCTCTTCCACCAGGCCAAGAGCGTCGGCAACTCGCTGGAGGATCG
>JAAZNR010000612.1 GCA_012798155.1 Thermogutta sp.
CCAACAGGTTCTATGAGCGGGTTCATGAAGGGCTAAAAACGAAAGCCACGGTTTTCATCGCCACACGGAGCATCAGTCTCGTTCTCTCTGCCGTACTCGAATTCTTTCTGCTTTCTCCGCAGAGTAGGGAGAAAACTCTTCGCTTCCAAAGCCAGGGAACGAAACAGCCCTTTCCGATTCGCGGAGCGACTCGATTTCGGCATCGAGAGCACTAATCCACGCGCGCTTCCTCAATTGTGATATGCCATGAAAGTCGTCGGGCTTGCCCAATTCCGTCTTTGCCCACTCGCACATTTCAATTTGCAGTTCATACAGCTTTTTGTCGCGACGCTCTTCGCACCACGACTTGAGCTTCTTCTTGTCGCGCGCGATGTCAGGACTTCGCAACCTGGCATATATTCAGACCTCCTGACATACCCCCATCATGATATGAGGGGTTCTGGAGCTTGGACGGAGAGGCGGAGGCGAAGGGGCGACCCGGGGAAGGGAAGGGGGAGGGCGTCGAGTTGGACGCACAGGGCGGCCAGCGCGGCGGTGCGGTGCGGGGATGACTGCGCGGCGATGGTCACCCGGAGTTCGTTGTCGGTAATCTCCAGGCGGGCCGGCGACTGGAACGCGGCGCGAAGCAGGGTGCGGCCTTCCTCGTCGGCCCGGACATAATGCTCCTGAAGCATTCCCCGCAGTTGCGTCTCCACCTGATAGGCGGCCATCTTGATCGTATCCGCGATCAGTTTCTTCTCGGTCTTCAACGCCTGCCGGTCGACGGCCGGAATCCGCTGAGGAACCTTCTTGCGCTGGCGGAACAGCCGCTCGACCTTGGCTTCGGCCGCTTCCAGCCGTTTGCGCAGCTCGGCGTGCGCAATCTTGAAGCCCCGCATCGTCGGCCGCGCCGCCTCCGCGTTGGAGGCGGCTTTCCTGCCCAGTTCGCTTTGCAGCCGCGCCACCTCGGCCCGGGCTTCCTTCAGCCGCCGCGTGAACTGGAGCCACCGCGGATTGCGGCGGTCGGTCGTTTCGGCCACATCCTCCGAGCCGTATTCCAGCAACGCGTCCAGGGCGAACTCCTCGCCCATGTACTTGAAGTAGTTCTCCTGACGCCAGCGGAAGAACATCCGATAGGCCACCATCGCGGCGGCCAGGTCCTGCCGGTTGGTAAGGATCGCCGTCTGGCGGCTGTCCTCCCGCAGCACCCGCACTTCCCGCATCCAAAGATAGTGCTTCGCCTTCTTTCCCTTCGCATTCGACGCCGGCTGCTTCGGCTTCTTCTCGGCGGGCAGCGTTCCCACGCGAACCCGGGTGCGGTCGCTAAGGGTGTATTCACACCATACGCCATCGATCTTCCGCCGCTGGACCGAGAACTGGCCGGCGGGCAGCGGCTTCGCCTTCCCCTTGCGGTACGTGATCACGTCGAACCCCGCCTCGATCAGCCGCGCGAAGAGCTTGGGACTGAAGCCGCCGCGGTCGAAGATCACCGTCATCCGCCGCGCGTCGCCCACCAGCCGCCGCACGTCGTCCAGGATCGGCTCGAGCACCTGCGTCAGCTTCGCGTTGATCTCGCTGGTGACCACCAGCAGCGGCTCGCCGTCGGCCGTGTGTACCCAGGTGTCCGTGGCCGCCGGCGTGACCACCTGCCGCTGGGGCCGTTTTGCCTCGAAAAGCGGGGCTTTCCCGTGGTATTCCCGCACGTGCCCGTCGATGTACAGGAACGCCACGCGATCCTCGTCCTCGGCGATCCGCCGCCGGGCCGCCTCCTCCATCAACTCCTTCCCGCGTTCCATGGCCGCCAGTTGCGTGAACTTGCGGCGCACCGTCTTCACTTCCGGCGCGCGGTCCAGGCCCACGATCGCCCCCAGGTCCTCGGGGCGGTATTCCTTGAAATGCTCCGGCCGCTTGATCCGCAACAACGCCGCCAGGAACAGCGTCACCACGGTCGTCCGCAGGCCGTAGAACGACGGATGCAGCGAACCGTAGACCCGGGTGAAAGCATCCACCAGCCCGTGCCGGACCAGCAGCGGCACGGCGAGCAATACCCCGGCACGCGGCAGGCAGTCCGCGTCGGCGAAGAGGGGCACCGCGTCGGCCAACAGCCCCTGCCGCGCCAGCAGCCGGTCGCCGCTGCGGTCCCGGGGATCGTGATCCACGGTGAACGAGGGTTCCGCGGAAGGCTTCGCCGAAGCGGGAACGTCTTGCTCGGCAGATGCGGCATCCGCTGTGGAAGAGGTTTTCCCTAAGGGATCCTGTTCCTTGTCCTCCGGGACAGCGAGGGTCGAAGGGGATGCTTCGGCGGAGGCGTCCTGGGGAACCGTCGGTTCGGCCGGCGCGTCCGGGGCAGCCGTCTGGTCGATTCCGGGCAGAAGGGGCGGAGCCGGGGCCGCCAGACGCGTTAACCCTAACCGTTTCAAGGTCCGGCGAATGGTGGCCTCGTCCACTTGCAGCCGCTTGGCCATCTGCCGGTTCGACTGCCCGGAGTGAAACCAACGGCGTACCACGCCCTCTTGGCTGTTGTCCAACTCGCGGCTGCGTCCGGGGGCCTTTTTGGGCGTCAGGCCGTCAATCCCTTCCTTGGCGTATTGCCGCTCCCAGCGACCCTGGGTCGATACGTCGTGGCCGAAGGCCCTCGCGATCTCCTCCTGCGTGGCCAGCCGCGACTGACGCAGCGCGACGGCCACCGCGCGGAGATGCACGTCGTCGCCCAAGGCGATGCGATAGATCGGTTCGTGGCGGCAGAAGACGACGCGGTACCCGTCGCTATTAGCGAACCACACGGAAGCATTGAGAAAGGTTCGCCCGTCCGAATCCGGTTCTTCCACGGGCAACAGCCAAGCCGGGGAGGGGTGCGTGCTCATACCATAATAGACGCCGCCAACCCCGCTCGAGTTCCCAAAATACCACTCGCCCTCTTCGCCGCACTCCACCTCCCCATTCCCGCAAAATCCCCAGAAAACACGCCGCTATGTCAGGAGGTCTGAACTTGCTCAGCCTGTTCGATACAAAGACGTTCTGCTCGACTGTGGATACCGTATCGACGTTCTCGTCGAGAGCCAGCTAATTGTCGAGTTGAAGAGCGTGGAGAGGCTGTTGGGGATTCATGAGGCACAATTGCTGACTTATATGAAATTGGCAGAAATAAAGATCGGACTGCTAATGAACTTCAACGTAACCACGCTGAAAGA
>JAAZNR010000613.1 GCA_012798155.1 Thermogutta sp.
GGTCCGCTCAGGGCGGGTGACGGGCAAAGGTGGGTCCAGCGCCCCGCCCGCGCCCTGGTGGCTCTGGGCGGCGGGCGGCCTGGGGTTGATCGTATGCATCCTCCTGGCAGCCTACCTCTTCCTCGTTCGCGGGTGACGAGAGCAAAGTCGCCGGACCGTCCGACAACCGTTCGCGCGACTCCCGTACGGCCGCCGGTCTGACGTCTTCTTCCCACGCCCGGCCACGACGGGGCGCGGCCCGCCAACACGTACCGCGGGACGGCTGCCGGGCATCGCACCACCCCGGAAGGGACGCGATCCCTCGGGTCCGTTGATTATTCACGGGGCGCGGCGTCACGCCCGTCTTAACGCCCACCTTGACGGCCGCCTTAATGCCCGCCTTAACGGCCGCTGTCCACCAAGACGGGGAGGCGGCTGAAGAGATAGAAGGGCCGAGGAACCGCCGCGTCGAAAAGGACTCGCCAATCCCATTCCGCGTGCGGCAATCGCGCGCTCATGGTTTCGCCCAAAAACAAATCCGCCAAAGTCGGCTCCCGCCGATACCGGATCACGTTCACCTCTTGAGGATCGAGGCCGGCCAATTCGATGGCACGGTCCACGGCGTCCTCCAGGAAGCCGATTTCGTCCACTAAACCGGAGTCCTTGGCTTGTTGCGCCGTGAAGACCTGCCCCGTGGCCAGCTTGTCCAATTCCTCCGGCTTTTGCCGAAAACGCGGCCGGCCATCGCGGACGATCTCCTTGAAGCGCGAAAAGCTATCCTCCACCAATTGCTGGAAGATCGCCCGCTCTTCCTCCGTCATGGGCCGGAGAAAGCTGCCCATCCCCTTCAGTCGATGGCTGGCGACGGAGTCTTCTTTGATTCCCAGTTTTGCGGCCAATTCCGCGGCGTCGTAGTGCGGGATGATGACGCCGATCGAGCCGGTCCAGGTGGTCGGTTCGGCGAAAATACTCCTGGGGGTGTCGCCCACCGCCATCGAGACGTAATAGCCCCCGCTGGCGGCGATCGAACCCATGCTCACCACGACCGGGATGTCGCGCTCGCTTCGCATCTTCTTGAGATGGTGGAGGATGTAATCGGAGCCGGTCACCGTGCCCCCCGGCGAATCGACGCGGAGGACCGCGGCCTTGACGCTTTCGTCCTTCATCACCTGATCGATCTGATCCTTGGCGAAGCCTTCGCCGTCCAGGATCAAACCCTCCAGAGAGAGAATCGCCACCTTATCCGAGGCCGAGGAATTATGCGAGAAGTGCTTCTCCCGCACCTTGCTCGGCTCGAATCCCGACAGCCCCAGGGCCGCAACCAAGAGGACGTTGACGAAGAGCGAACCCATCAGGAACAGGCCCAGAAAGACGATCACCAACGTCCTTCCCAGGGTGGACGGTCGATAGGAACGCCCTTGATCCTGCGGGATGACTTGGGCGGTCACGACGCCCTCCGGTGGATTGAAAGAACTCATCATGGCATTCACCGACTGGAGCGAGGGATGGCAATTGCGGACGAAAGAACCTGCCGGGAGCCTCAGACGCCGCCGCGCTCGCGATCGAAGCGAGACCCTCGAGGCGATTCCGCGGCCGCGGCTGGGCGGCGGGCAACCGTCAGAGCCTTTCCGGCAGACATATCCAACCTATTGTAGCTCAAAAGACGGCCGCAAGTGCTCCCTACCATGCCGGCGGGTGCCGTTTCGGCGTCCGCGACCAACGCGACCGCAACGCGACCGCTCCGCCCTACGGGGCCGCCTCTTCGACGACGGCCAGACCCACGTCGATGTACTGCCCGCCCGTGCTTTGACGGCAACGAACCGCCACGACGTTCTTCCCCGCCTTGAGCGAAC
>JAAZNR010000614.1 GCA_012798155.1 Thermogutta sp.
CCTGGTCGAACTCTACGAAACCCTGGACTCGCTGCTGGGGGACCTGATCGTCCTGTCGCTGCCGGATGCCGGTGCCGGTGTGGCGGCGGAATGCCTGAGGCACCTGCTGGACGCCGGCGGCCCCCTGGGGCCCCGGAATCCGGCGAATAGGCCCTGGCGGCGTATCCGGGCGTGGAACGACCCCTGTCTTCATCTCATGGGGAAGGCATATCCGACGTGGACCGACGCGGTGATCGGCCTTGCGAAGCGCACGGCGGCGAGGCTGTTCCACACGGTTCTCGAGCGCGACAAGGGTCTTATCAAGGACAGGACGGCGGAGGCGGGCGACTGGTTGCGGCGGGAGCTGCTGCCCCAATTGCCGCCTCTCCAGGAGATCCGCGTATACATCGAACGCGAACGAGACTTGACATTGCCGATGCTGTATCCGCACGACGGGATCCGTACCCTGTCCAAGGGGGCGGGACGTCCGCGAGAGTGGGACCTGGTCGAACTCTACGAAACCCTGGACTCGCTGCTGGGGGACCTGATCGTCCTGTCGCTGCCGGATGCCCCCGTCGGTGTGCGGACGAAGGCCCTGTGGCACCTGCTGTACGCCGGCGGCCCCCTGGGGCCCCGGAATCCGGCGAATAGGCCCTGGCGGCGTCTCTTTCGGTGGAACGATCCGCTCATTCATCTCGTGGGGGAGGCGTACCCGAGCTGGACCGATGCGGCGATCGGCCTTGCCAACCGCATGGCGGCGGCGCTAGACCTCGGCGACATGAGTCTTATCGCGGAGGAAGCGGGCGACTGGTTGCGGCGGGAGCTGCTGCCCCAATTGCCCCGTATCGGAATCGAGGAAATCCGGTCGATGATCCGATTGGAACGAGACCGGACATTGGCGCTGCTGCAAGCCGAAGCCGCCGGAACCGAGGCGGCGATAGTCGCCCCCGGTAAAGCCGAGCCGGAAGAAACGGAAAAGCCCCCCGGCGAGGACGCGCGACCAATCGACGCATTCCTCGGGGGCGACGACTTGGTGAACGCGCTTGGCATCCATCCGTCCCGGCGGGACGCTTTCCTCAAAAAGCTGGAGCGGGTGCGACTGCACCTCGGCGATGGCAATTGGAGAGAGGTGGTGGACAAAAGGCCGAATGACCCGCGTTTTCTCTATCGCGTAAAGGCCCTCCACGGACTTGCCGCCGGCTATCGCACGCCCAAGAAGGGGCCTTGAATCCGTCCGACAAATGTCGGACCGATGTCGGACCGCAGCTTTTCCGTGCGAGCCGCGGCCGTTGATTACCGCGTTTTGCGGTCCGACAAATGTCGGACCGATGTCGTTCGACAACACGAGAAAAGCCGTTGGAGCGATACTCCGGCCATGCGAGCCGCGCGGTGCGGCGAGCGAATAACGCCACGGAGTATCGAGTATGGACAAAACTAACGGCACGTCGGAAAAGTTGCTTCTCGATTCGCGCGAGGCCGCGCGGCTGCTGTCCGTGAGCACGCGCACCCTGTGGAGGTTGGCGTTTGAAACCCCGGACCGCCCCTTACCGCATGTTCGCGCGGGCCGGAGGGTTTTGTTCGCTCGATCCGACTTGGAGGAGTGGATTCGATCGCGTCGCGTCGCCGGCCCGGAGGCCCAAGGCGGGGAGGGCGACCGGTGAACGCTCCCGTGGAACGGATTCTCCAAGCCCTGGAGAATGCCGGATGCTCCCCGCAGCCTGCCGGCGAGGGCAAATGGCAATCCCTGTGCCCGGCCCACGAGGCGGACGGTTACCGTCATCGGCCGAGCCTGTCGATTGCCCGCGGTGCCGACGGCAAGGTCCTCTTGAAATGCCATGCGGGCTGTCCGGTCGGCCGGATTTGCGACGCCCTGGGGCTACGGCAAGCCGATTTGTTCGATGACGAAAAGCCGAGAGAGAAACCGCACGGGAACGGCAAGCCGCGACCCGGAAGCGGTTCGGCCAAGCCTAAGGACGGTGGCAAGGCTGAAAATCCCACGGATAGTCGCGTCTTCAAGACCGTCGCCGAGGCCGTGGAG
>JAAZNR010000615.1 GCA_012798155.1 Thermogutta sp.
AAAGCGAGCGACTGAAATGCGGACGTTTTGCCGGCCGCGGTCTCAGTCCCGGATACGGTTCCAGCCGCCGACCCGGCGATCACGATTACGGTCGCCAAGGCCGGCATGATGAACCGTACGTCGATCAGCGAAAACGAACGGTTCACGACGTGCTCCATTCGGCAATAACTTCACAAATCCGCCGGAAGATTGATGATCCGGAAGTCAAGAGAAGGAATTCGATACTGAAAAGACGAACCTCCAACTTGACCGGCAGGACGATCGAAGAGCGGCCGACGACCATTCCGCGGAGTAGAGCTCCGAACAGCGCCGACCGCGGGAGGCTTACTCTCGGATGTGCGTGCTCAAGTATACCGCCACACCCATTTGCTGGATCTGATCGAGCTGTTCCTCCAACCAATCCATGTGGGCGTCTTCATCCTTCACGATCGATTCCAAGAGCTGTCGGGTTACCGCGTCCGCGACCTTGTCGGCCAAATGAATGGCCTCGTTATACAACTTGACGGCTTCCAATTCGGCGCTCCGGTCGAATTGGAATTGCTGCGGAACGTCCGGCCCGATGTGGATCGCGTTGAGCTTGGACACGGTCGGCGTTCCGCCCAAAGAGATGATGCGGCCGATCAGGCTCTCGGCGTGCTTCATCTCCTCGATGGCTCGACGCTCGACGAGCTTGTGAAGTCGCTCGTAGCCCCAATCGTCGCACATTTCCGAGTGGACCATGTATTGCATGACGGCCGTCAATTCATCAGCCAACAATTCGTCCAGTTTCTTCACCAATTCAGGATTTCCCTGCATGGACCTTTTCCTCCTTTACTAAAATCGTCCTACTCGAAACGAGCATTCGCAACGACTCATTATCATGGCACGGCATGAGCGGTACAAGATCACCCTACCTCGCTTGAAAAACGGCATCCGGCCTGGGCAACAAAACCCTCGGACCGGCGGCGGCCGTGCTACAATGATGGTTCGCCCTCCGGGGGAAAGGCGTTGCGTTTTCGAGGCTGGATTCCGATCCTCTTCCGCTTTCGTCGTGGCAACCATGAGCGATCCCATTCCTGCCGGAACGAGCAAGCAGGAATTTGCCGTTGCGGGCGCCGCGGCTGGTCCCAAGACCGCCCTTGCGCCGTTTGATCCGGCGTTTCGTGCCGGCTCGGCGTTCTTGCGTCGGATAGACACCGGCCTTTCGTCGCCCGGATTGGAATGGCTTCTGATTTTCTGCGTCTTCTTTCTCCAGGGTGCGTGGCCGGTGCCGGACGTAAACGAGCCGTATTACTTGGGCAAGGCGATCCACTTTTGGAACCCCGATTTCGGTCCGCGCGACGACTTTTTCGCCAGCCGCGACGCCCACTGGGTATTCTACGTTTCGGCGGGCTGGTTGGCCCTGGTACTTCCGCCGGCCGCCATGGCGTGGACGATTCGTTTGGCAACCTGGGGGCTTTTGGCCGAGGGGTGGCGACGGCTGCACCGCGGCGTGCTGGACCGCGGAGGACTGCTCGCCGTCTGGACCGCCGTTCTGTTTGCCGCCGCCAACGACCATCTGCACATGGCGGGAGAATGGGTTATCGGCGGGGCGGAAGCCAAGGGGATCGCTTATGCCGCCTTGTTTTTCGCCTTGGCCGAGCTTGCCAAGGGACGCTATCCGCGGGCTTGGATTCTACTCGGCATCGCCACCGCCTTCCACGTGCTGGTGGGCGGTTGGGCCATGATTGCTACCGCCGTTTCGTGGCTGATTTCCAAGGCGGATCGACCGGCCTTACGGGGCATGATTCCCTATATGGTTGCCGCCGTGGTGATCGCGCTGCCCGGCCTGGTTCCCTCTCTCATGCTGGCCGCGGGGGCATCCCCCCAAGTCGAGGCCCAAGCTCACCGCATTTACGTATTCCACCGCCTTTGCCATCACCTGGTACCCGGCTGCTTCGGCTTCTGGAACATCGCTCGATTCGCCCTGCTAAGCGGGGTTTTTCTCTACCTTTGCCGCCGAGTTTCCGCGGACGATCGATGGCTGAGAGTCCGCAACTTCGTCCTGGGCGCCCTGCTGATCGCGGGAATCGGCATGTTGCTCGGTTTGACGGTCCCCATTTGGCCGCGATTCAGCGCCGCCGTCTTGCGATATTACTGGTTTCGGCTGGCCGACGCCGCGATCCCCCTCGGCACCGCCCTTGGTATCGGCATGCTCGCGGCATCCGCCCCGCCGCGAGCAAGCTCCCCGGAAGGTCGGATTCGGCACGGCTTGGTTTTCTTGGCGATCGCAGCCGCCGTCGGGCATTTGGCCGGGTACGCCGTCGTTCGCTCCACTTCCGTCGTTCCCCGCGCGGAATGGAAGGCGACTACCTGGCGGGAATCGACGGCCGATCCGGGGCTGGTTCGCAACTATTACGGCTGGCGCCGCGCCTGCCGTTGGATCGCCCAAAACACGCCGCCCGACGCACGCTTCTTGACTCCCCGGCGCAACGGCAGCTTCAAGTGGTACACGGGCCGCAGCGAGGTCGTCACCTGGAAGGAAATCCCCCAGGACGCCCAATCCATCGTGCAATGGTGGAAGCGACTCCTCGACATCCACGTCGTGGATGATCCCGTGCTGGGCAAGCGATGGTCTCGAACGCTCGCCGAACTGCGAGAAAAACGGCTCCTGGAATTGGCCGAGAAATACGACGCGGATTACATCGTGACAACCTGGAGACCGGCCTTGGACCTAGAACAAGTCTTTGCCGAGCCTGGGAATCCGTGGGTAGTGTACCAAGCCGAGCGGAGCCGGCCGCCGGAACGCCCCCTCCGGGAGGCCGTCCCCAGCCCGGCCGACTGGATCCAACCGTAGGGTCGGACCGAGGGGGTGCGGACCTGCCAAGAGTGATGGGTGGCGCGATGCCGGAAAAGTTTCTCCCCGATGCGATCCACGGCACGGATTTCATTCGTTGGCTGCGTACTCGCTTGAAGTCGCCTTTGCCCGGCTTTTCGCCCGAGGGTCGTTTCAGCCCACGCCCGGTTCGGGGAAGAAACTACGCGGAACCTCTGGCCCAGCCCAAACCCGCCGCCGTTCTGCTCCTACTGTATCCAAGGGAGGCGACCTGGCACATCCCTTTTGTCGTTCGCCCCTGGACGATGCCTACTCATGCCGGGCAGATCGGGTTACCCGGCGGGGCACTCCTTCCGAACGAGGCGCCGGAGGTCGGCGCACTCCGCGAATATCGAGAGGAGCTGGGAGCCGACCCTGAGCAGGTGGAGCTGCTCGGATCGCTGACACCCATTCACGTGCACTCCAGCGGCTACCGCATCGATCCTTGGCTGGGTGTCGCGTTCCAAACGCCGGCCTTCTCGATCGACACCCATGAGGTTGCAGGCCTGCTGGAGATTCCGCTGGCGCACCTCATGGATCGCCGGAATTTCGGCTCGCAGCAGCGAACCCATCGCGGAGAGACCTATGAGTCACCGGCCTTTTCCTTCGAGAACCATCAGATATGGGGGGCTACTTGCGCGATCCTGGGCGAATTGATCCTGCTGGCCGAGGAGTACCTGACGCAAACCGGCCGCCCGTCGCTCGGCGAGTGAACGACGCCGCGCGTACGCCCCCGGCGGGCGCGATGTCCGTCGGCACCTATTTCTGCATCGTCGGCGCCGCCGGCATCCGGTCCGGCAGAGCCGCGGCAGGGGTGTACTGGATGTCTTGCGATCCCGGCGCCTGGCCGCCGGCAAAATCGTCCCGTGGAGCGGCTTCTCCTTGGGATTCCGGCGTTCCTTGGCCCGCGGCGGCGGGATCGTCCGTTTGCCGGCGTTCCAGTTCCTCCGCCAGCAATTCGACCTTCCGCAAGGTCTCTTTCATGTTCTCGAAATCCAGCAAGAGGGGCGGCTCTCCCGGAAAGATCACGGCGGCCATGCCGGCGATGCGCCATCCGCCAGGCTCTTTACGCAGCATCCACATGATGTCGTCCGAGCGAGGTTTGCCGTCGGGCCCGAGGTCCGTCCAGGTACTCATCACGCGGGCCCCGTCTTCCGCCAGGAACTGCACCTTGTCCGAGACCTTGTAGCTTGCCGTGTCGCTCCCCACCGGGGCGAATTGGCGATTGAGTTCTCCCGCCTGCTGCCGGGCCGATTCGGTGAACATGGCCACCACCTTTTCGTCGTCGCCCGTGCGGACGGCTTCCAAAAATACCTTGGTCGCGGCCACCGGGTCTGCCGTATTGTCGGCGATCGCAACCCCCGCCGTGCCGGTCGCAGCCGACTGGGCGGAGGTGGATTTCCGCGCCGGCTCCGCGGATGGTTTGCCCGCGTCTTGGGTGCCGCCGCAGCCCGGCAATACCACCCAGCAGCCAAGCACACACAAACCGCAAACCGCCCAACCCGCCGATATTCTCTTCATCTCATCCTCCCTGACCATTTTTGCCGCCCAACGCGGCGATATCCCATACACCGTCGGTTTTCGTCGCGGAAAGCCGTGGGGGACCTCCGCGCGGCGCAGTTAGTGTCGCGATCCGTCCGGATTTCGTCAATACGAACATCGGCCCCGGCCGAGAGCTAACGGGGCTACCCCCAGTGTTGAAATCGGCCGCCGTCGGTTCCGGGAAAGGGTTGATCCGGCATGAATCGGCGGCGGACCGGGGTCACGGCGACTCCCCCAAGGTGCGCCATTTGCGATTGCCGCGGTTGCCGTCGGCCGAGGACGTTGCCCTCGACGCCCCGAATTCCGCACCGCGGGTCGATTCCGTTATGTCCGTTATGTCCGCGCCGCGGCCCGGAGTTTCGCGCTGCGGCTGCGGGGATTGGCGGTTAGCTCCTCTTCGGCAGGCGTGACGGGCTTCTTGGTCAGCGAGGAGTAGCGGGGATCGTTGCGGAAGGCCTCTTTGACGATGC
>JAAZNR010000616.1 GCA_012798155.1 Thermogutta sp.
CAAGCCCTCCGACGATGGGCGTCCGGCGATGAGCGCCGCTTCGGAGCACCGTCCTGCGCCGATACCCGGGGGGCCGGCCGGCGGTTCGCCCGCGGGAGGCTGAGCCTGCTTCATGCGTCCAACTTCGCCCCAAGAACATCCTATGTCCGATTCCTCCTCCACTTGCGTCCGTGTCGATCTCGGGCCGCGAAGCTATGACATCCTTGTCGGGAGCGACCTGTTGTCTCAAGTCGGGCGGGTGATCGCCGATTTGGGCCGCACCACCCACGCCTGGGTGGTCACGGACGAGCACGTCGCGCCGTTGTACCTGTCGCAGGTGTGCGATTCCTTGAACGAGCGCGGGATCCGCACGGATACCTGGGTCGTGCCCGCCGGAGAGCCGAGCAAGTCCTTGCAGACGGCGGCGGCGGGGTGGCAGAAGTTGCTCGAGGCCGGCGCCGATCGCGGGACGGTTGTGGCGGCATTGGGCGGCGGCGTGGTGGGCGACCTGGGCGGATTCCTGGCCGCCACCTATGCCCGCGGCCTTCGCTTCTTTCAAATCCCCACCAGCCTGCTCGCTCAGGTCGATAGTTCGGTGGGCGGCAAGGTCGGGATCAATCTGCCCCAAGCCAAGAACATGGTCGGCGCGTTCCATCAACCGCTGGGGGTCCTCGCCGATGTGGGTACCTTGCGGACGCTGCCGCAGCGCGAGTACGTCTCGGGCTTGGGAGAGGTCGTCAAGTACGGGATGATCTTGGACGCGCGGTTCTTCTCGCAATTGGAAGCCGACGTCGAGGCCCTGCTCCGCCGGGACGCGGAGGTCTTGCGTCGCGTCGTGGCCCGCTGCTGCCGGCTCAAGGCGGACGTCGTGGAGAAGGATGAGCGGGAGGAGTCCGGTTTGCGGGCCGTGTTGAATTACGGGCACACCTTCGCCCATGCCTTCGAAACCCTAACCGGTTACGGCGTTTGGTTGCACGGCGAGGCGGTGGCGGCGGGGATGCACTGCGCGGCGGTGCTGGCCGCCCGGCTCGGTCTGCTCTCGCCGGAAGTCGTCGAGCGGCAAGCCGATCTGTTGCGGCGGCTCGGCCTCCCGACTCGCCCCCCGGAACTTTCGCCGCAGGAGGTCGTGGCCTGCGTGATGCATGATAAGAAGGTCCGGCACGGGCGATTGCGATTGGTCCTGCCGACGGAAATCGGTCATGTGGAATTGATCGATTCCGTCTCTCCCGAGCAAGTCATCGCGGCGCTGCCGGCCGCGGCTGCGAGCGAATTCGCGTCCTGACGGTCGCCATGAATACACGGTTGATCTGCCGCATCGTAGGGATGATCGCCTTGATCGTCGGCGCGAGCATGACGATGAGCCTGCCCTGGTCGTTGCCCATCTGCGGCCGGACCGAGGTCTTCGATGCCCGCGGTTTTTTCGGCCTGCTCGGCTCCATCGTCCTGTGCGGCGTGGTGGGGGGCTGTCTTTGGTATTTGGGCCGCAAAGAGGCCGCGCAAAGGCTGTTGCACCGCGAAGCCATCGCCGTGGTCGGGCTTTCGTGGTTGACGGCCGGCGTCCTGGGGGCCTGCCCCTTCCTGTTCTCCGGCACCGGCCGCGGCTTTACGCCCGACGGCAAGGTCATCCCGATGGGGTTGTCCGACGCCTTCTTCGAATCGGCGTCGGGATTCAGCGGCACGGGTGCCAGCGTCCTGGCCGACGTGGAGGATCAGCGCTTGGTCTCTCCCGCCGTCCTCTTCTGGCGATCGCAAACGCACTTCCTGGGCGGCTTGGGGATCATCGTGCTGTTCGTGGCCCTCCTGGGATTAGGCTCCGCCAGCAAGGCCTTGCTCCGCGTCGAAGTCGCGGCGCCGTCGCAGACATCCACGCACGAGCAGACGCGGCGGGCGGCCATGGCGTTCGGCACCGTCTTCGTGACGCTGAACGCCGTTTTGACGCTGCTGCTGCTACTGGAGGGGCTTTCTCTCTACGACGCCTTGTGTCACGCCTTCGGTACGGTCGCCACGGGCGGATTCAGCACGCATAATGCGAGCGTGGGCTATTTCCGCAGCCCCGCCGTGGAGTTGACGATCGTACTCTTCATGCTGTTGGGCTGCACGAACTTCGCCCTTCTCTATTTCGCGGCCAAGGGCAAGATCCGGCGTCTCTTCTCGGACCTGGAGTTTCGCGTCTATCTCTCGATCGTAGCGGTCGCCGTGCTCTTGGTGACGGCGACCCTGATCCGCCGGCAACAGGCAAGCCCCCTGGAGAGCCTCCGCATGGCCCTCTTCCAGTGCGTTTCCATCCAAACCAATACCGGGTTCGCCACGGCCGATTTCAACCTTTGGCCGCCCTTTTGCAAAGGGCTGCTTTTGGTCCTGATGTACATTGGAGGATGCGCGGGCAGCACCTCGTGCAGTGTCAAGGTCATTCGCTACGTCTTTCTCGGCAAGATCGTCTCCCTGGAGCTCCAGCGATCCTTCCGGCCCAGCGTGGTCAAACATATCCGCTTGGGCGGCGTGCCGATCACCGATTCCGAGGTGCTCAAGGACGTCCTGGTCTATGTCCTGCTGATCGTGTTCATCTCCGTCGCCGCTTGGCTGGCGCTGCTGGCAATCGAACCGCTCGCGACGTGGACGGTTCACGGCGGCGACAAGCTGCTGGATTGCTTCACCGCCGTCGCCGCGACGATCAACGGCGTCGGTCCGGGGTTGGGAATGTTCGGACCGACCGCCAATTACGGAGCCTTGCAACCGATCTCCAAGATCATCGTCTCGCTCTTGATGCTCCTGGGGCGGATCGAGCTGTTCCCGATCTTGGTGCTCTTTCTGCCCGGCTTCTGGAGTCGCCGATAAAGCTTTCCGCCGCCCCCGATTCGCGCCGGCGGGGCCTCAGCCGGCCCACGGATGCGGAGGGACGTGGTTCAAGCACGGAGTCGCGGGCGGATAAGAGTGCGTAGCAAGGCGGGCGACAATTCGTGCAAATGGTCCACGACCAGGTCGGCCGCCGCCAAGTCCTGATGCGTCCGTCCGCTGCTCGCCAAGCCCACCGCCTTCGCCCCTGCCGCATGGGCGGCCTCGATTCCCACCGGGGCATCCTCCACCACCACGCATCGACCGGAAGCCAATCCCATCCGTTCCGCCGCCAAGAGAAATACCTGCGGATGCGGTTTACCCCGCGTCACGTCCATGCCGGTCACCACCGCCGAGAAGAGGGATCGCCGGCCCAGCCGCTCCAGCGTCAGGGCCACGTTCTCCGGCGGTCCCGACGAGCCGATGGCCAGCAGAAAACCGTCCGCATGGAGCTTGTCCAGCAACTCCAGGGCGCCCGGCATGATCGGGAAATCATCTTGAATCAGGTCGCGGAAGGCGGCCTCCTTGCGGCGATCCAATTCCCGGATCTTGGCTTCGTCGCAGGTCTTCTCTCCCCACAGCGCGGCGATGATCTCGCGACTGGTCCGGCCGAAGGTCTTGGCGAACTGCGGTTCCGTGATGTGCAGGCCCTCTTCCGCCGC
>JAAZNR010000617.1 GCA_012798155.1 Thermogutta sp.
CTATTTCCAGCGCCACTACCCGCGGCAGCCGGAAAATTGGTTCTACTGGCCCGATATCTACGCCGGGTTGGCGCACAGCTACAAGCCGCGGCAGTTGCCCGACCGCATCGAGATGAGCAATGCCCAGTTCCACTCCGTTCACGAGGACGGGGCTGTCTTGCCGCGGTTCTTGTGGGACTACACGCGCCCTTGGTCCGAGCCGGTGTGGGACGATCAGCGGGCCATCCGGCGGAAATTCGGGCTGGTCGAGCCGGAGCTGCTCAACGCCCGCAACTGCGTGCCTCGCATGGTGGATCTCGACGGCGTGACGGCCGCGGTCGAGTTCCAGCCGCAGCCGCAAGGCGTCATCATTCGGGCCCGCCTGGACACGCCGCGCGACCTCCCCGCCCTGCCGCTGGGCGTGTGGCGCATCCCCTTGCAGCCCGAAGGCTGCCGGGTCGCCCAGCCGGCCGAGGGCGCGCGCTTCGTGCGCGTGGTGGACGGCAGCACGGGCAACCTCCACGGCCTGCTCGTCTGCGACCCTGTGCCGAAAGGCAGCCACACTTGGACGCTCCAGTTGCAGGGCCGGTCCCGCGCCCCGCTGGAGCCGATCTTCCGCGTCGGCGACGCCGTGCGAGGCCGCATGTTCCAGCGTGCCTCGGGCGAGACGACGGCCTACGTCTGGCTGGAGGATTCGAGCGAGCATACCGGCACCCTGGTGCTGCGCGTGCCGGCCGGCCGCGAGGTCGACGTCCACTATAACGACGGCCGCACCGAGCAGCCCCGCGACGGCCTGCTCCAGGTCGTGCTCGACCGCACCTGGCAGCGCCAATCGCCGATGATCACGGGCATGACGGCCGCCGAGATCCAAGCGGGCGCGGTGTTCGAGCCGGCCGTTTTCCCCGCGACAGGATTTTGATAGCGCAAACCCGAGCCGCCGTTTCAAGCCGGCGGTGGAATCACGCAGCGCGACTCCGAGCCGCCGGCGTAAGCCGGCGGTGGCAGCGCCTGATAAAGCATAAACGGCGCACACGAGCCACCAGCGTAAGCTGGTGGTGGAGGCGCCGCGAAGCCGGGCGACTGGGGGCTGCGCTCCGCTTCGACCCCAGCCACCCCCATATTTCCCCGGCCACCCGGCACAATGGAGGTCCGCGGCTTGGACAGGGATCGGCGGGCCGGCATTATGCGGGGGGGAGGGAGAGCGCGCGGCGGACGAGACCCACGTCGTGCACGCGGAGGATCTGCACGCCGGCGGCGGCCAGCAGGATCGCCAGGCCGGCCGTGGCCCGGCGGAGGGCGGCCGGGTCGTCCCCCACCATCTCGCGGAGAAAACGTTTTCGCGAATGGCCCACCAGGATCGGGCGGCCCAGCCCGTGAAAGCGGCGTATTTCGGCGACCAATCGCCAATTGTGCTCGGGCGTCTTGGCAAAGCCCAGACCGGGATCGACGACCACGGCCTGGGGGTCGATCCCCGCCGCCTGGGCGGCCTCCAGGCGGAGGCGAAGCTCGGCCTGGACTTCCGCGACCACGTCCTGATAGTCGGCCAGGGCCTGCATGGTTCGCGGGGTGCCGCGGATGTGCATCAGGCATAGCCCCGCCCGATGTTCGCGGACCGTGGCCGGCATCTCGGGGTCGGCGCTCAGGGCCGACACGTCGTTCACGATGACGGCCCCGGCCTGGAGCGCCGCGCGGGCGACGGCGGCCTTGGTCGTGTCGATGGAGATCGGCGTGGAAACGCGATGGGCCAGGGCCTCGATTACGGGGAGGACGCGGCGGAGTTCCTCGTCCGCGGTAACCGGCTCCGCGCCGGGTCGGGTGCTTTCGCCCCCGATGTCCACGATGTCGGCCCCTTCCTCGACCAAACGCAGGGCGTGGTCGATCGCGGCTTGGGGATGGAGGAAGCGGCCGCCGTCGGAGAAGCTGTCGGGCGTGACGTTGACGATGCCCATCAACAGGGGATGGTCGCCCCAGGTCAAGACCCCGCCGCGAATGCGCCAAAGAGATTCGCCCATCGCATCATGCCCGTATTGCCTCGGCGGCATTCCGCTTGTCACGCGGTCCCTGCGATTATTCTATCGCAAAGTGGGGGGCGAGGCTTGGGCGGCTACCAGGGCACCTCCAGCATGCCCACGATCTGCCGCGCCAGTTGCTCGATGGCGGTTTGGTGGGCGGTGGCGACGGACTGCCCGACCTCGGGCACGAGCGTGGCCTCGGCTGCGA
>JAAZNR010000618.1 GCA_012798155.1 Thermogutta sp.
CGAGGGGCAAAAAGGCATGGAGGGCCAAGGCACGCAAAGCGGCTCGCAATCCGGCGACGCCTCGGCCGGGGCGTCGTCCGCCGATAGTTCCGACTCGCAAGCTCAAGGCGGAACCGCGGGTGAGAAAGGCACCGGCGGCCAGTCCTCGGATGCAAGCCATTCCCCGGCCGGCGATGGCGGCGGTTCAGGGGACAACGCCTCATCGCAAAGTGCGAATGACCGGCGGCAAGGACCTTCACAGCCCGGGGCCGGAAATCCCGCCGGCCAAGGAGACCCGCACGGCGCCCAGGAGATCGGCGACGGTCGCGGCGCTGAGGCCGCTCAAGAACCTGGCAACGGGGAAGGTCCGACAGCGGAAGCCCGCGGACAGGAAGGCGCGATGTCCGACGCCTCAGGCCCAAACAATGGCGGCCGTCCCGGTGAATTCGAAGGTGACGCCGCCCAACCCGGAAAGCAGCCGGGTACGTCCGCTCAAGGAGCCGGCGAATCGGCGACGCCGGCTGACAGGGCAACTCAGGCTGACAGGACGGCTCCGGCCGACGGGGAGAGTAACCCTGGCGAGGCTTTTGAGCGGATCCTGAATTATCTGCGTGAGAGAGGTCGTTCCGGGTCGCCCGCCGCCGGGCCTTCGCCGGGCACTACGTCAAAGCAGGATTTGCCGGATGCCTTGCCAAGCGAAGCGGGGGGCGACAGCGATCGTTCGCAGGCAGGCGAGCCGTCGCCCGGTCCGGCCGGGGGAGCGGGTTCGGCCCAGGGGTCCCAACAAGGTGCCAACAAGCCGGCGGAGGGAGTGCGGGACGGCGCTTCGCCCCCTGCCGAAGCTAATCCCGATAAGCCGACGGAGGGCCAAAACGCGGGTTCCGGCGCCCAAGCTCCCAATGGGCCGAGGGACAACTCGACAAACTCCAGCGGTCCGGCCGGGAATCTCCAGTCGGGTGCCACGCCGCGGGACGCGGCCATGGGTTTGCCGCCGCCCCCCGGCGCGGAGCTGCCAGGTGAGTCGCCGCAAAACGGGCAACCTGCCGAAACGCCGCCGCAAGCGTCGCGATCCGCGGAGACGCCGGGCGTCGCCGAACGTTCTACGGAGCCGCAAGCCTCCACCGATCCCTCCTCCCGGGACAGCTCTCAAACCCAGAGTGAGAACAGCGGCATGCTCCCAGGCGGGGGACGAGAAGGACAGGGCCAATCGTCCCCGCAAGCCGGTTATGGTGCCCCCGGCAGCCAAGCTCCGGCAACGGCCGGCGGCCAGGCTATGCGGGATCCGACCGGCCCGGAATCCGGCGGTCCGAACGGAACGGGCAATGCCGCGGTTCCCGGCAGCGGTGCCCCGCAAGGCGAAGCGGAAGCCGCCGACCAGGCCGCGGGGGCAATTCGCCCCGAGTCAGGGCGCGGTGCCGGGCGAAGCTCGCCGGGGAGCGGCAACCCGCGCGGCGGCGGACTGCCCGGTGAAGGGGATTCTTCCCCCCCTCAAAACGTGCCGCGTCCCGACTCGGCGGATGACCCGGTCGTGGAATTCGCACGGCGGCAAACAGATCTGGCTTTGCGTTATTTGGAGGAGGAGTTGGCCAAGAATACCCCTGATCCCGAACTCCTCCAGCGGCTCGGTTGGACACGGGCGGAGATGGAGCGTTTCGCGGAGCGGTGGCGTGAGCTTCGCGAGAAGGCGGAGACCCCCGCGGCGGATGCCGTGTCCGCCCAGCAATTTCGGGAGGTGCTGAAGAGCCTGGGCCTTCGCCCGCAGGGCACCGAATTGCGCAGTGGACGCAGCGGCGAGGATTCCCAGCGCGGGCTGGGAACTCCGCGGCAGACGGCGCCGCCCCCGCAATGGAGCGAACAGTACCGCGAGTATCTCAAGGCCCTGGGCAAGTCCGAGTGAAGGCCACGATGCGGCCGGAGA
>JAAZNR010000619.1 GCA_012798155.1 Thermogutta sp.
GAGGAAGCCCCGTGGGGGTCGCCCTGGTAGCGTACGCCATGCTGGGCGGCCTGGGACCTTTGCTTTCCGGACCGGCCGATCGGCAGGCTCTTTCCTGCCAAACAGAGTCCGCGGACGACGCCTCATTGCCGGGCGAGCGGAGCTGGTTCCGGGACGTGCCTTGGTCGCCCGACGGTGACTCGGAATTCGCCGCGCAAATGTTCGAGTCGATGCAACCGGAGCAAAGTTTCGCCGTCCGGCCCATCCGCCGCGACGACGTAAACCAATGGGAGTTCAAGGGCACGTGCCGGCTCGCGGATTCGTTTCCCGACGGCCGATCTTTGTGGATCGGCGTGGTCAAGGCGGAACGATTGGCGATCTTGATCCGGAACGAGCACGATGCGGTTGTGCTGCGGCTTTATCCCTCTTTTCACGAGGCCTGGGCCGGATATAGCGTCGAGGCGAACGCCGCGACTCCGACGGCCGCCCGCCCCCTGGAGCTTTTGGCCACGGACAATGGGCGATACCGTCGTAGCGGGGGCGGGGGCGTCGCGTTGCATTGGTCGTCCGGGCAAATCGTCTTGAGTCGCGGCAATTTGCGCTTGTTGACTGTGCCCTTCCCGGCGCAACCCGGCGAAGTCATTTTGGAAGGCGATTTTCGCCTGCAAGATTGTCGATGGCACGCATTTTCCACGATTCCCGCGGATGATGAACTTGCGTTCGACGGCGGAAATGCCGGGCCTCTCGGGCACCAGGCCGCAAGCACGCCGCCCGGCGAATCGGCACCCCCGGCCGCAGGCGTTTCCGTCGCAACCGCGGAGGCTCGCGAGCCGCTTGACCCGCCGGCACGTATGGCGTGGGAAAAACGGGGCGGCGAGTCTTCCGCTTCGCTCGATACGTTGCCGGACGGCGGGGTGCGACTAGCCGCTCCGCCGGGACGAGAACCGGCCTATTTTGCCTTACCGTTGCCTCAGGGGGCCTTGTTCGATGCTGAGTTGGAAATCGGCCGAGCGACTCCGGGAACGGGAATCTTCCTTGGAGATGAGAAAGGTGAGCCGATCTGCGGGCTGCAATTCGATCCGACACCGAACGCCGGGACGCTATGGCTCGGTTTCACGGATGCCCGCCGGGGAAGTGAGCGGAAAACCCGCGATCCCGGCCGCGAGATTGTTCCCCTGACGCAGGGGAAAGTTCGTCTGCGGATCCTCTGCGGCGCCGGGACGGTGAAATGGATGACCAGCCTGGACGGCGTTCATTGGAGCTTTTGCGGCCCGGTCGCCGAACGCATCGATCGCAGGCCGCGGATGCTCGGCGTTTTCCGTACCTCCGCCCAGCAAGACCGCGTCTTGGAGTTGCGAGGGTTGCGTCTGGTCGCGGAGGAAGCCTTGCCGGGTTGGCCGAGTCGCGATCTGCTAACCTCCGTGCCGCCGGGAATCACCGCTGCGGAAAACATCGAGCGCTGGTGGCAAGACGTTCGGGCGGCTCAACCTCTCGGGGCCGATCCCGCGGAATGGACCGCGGCCTGTGCTTGGAGTACGTTGGCGGAAAATCCGCGGACTTGGCTGCACCCGGCTCTCTTGGAGGCTTATTGGCTCGCGCTCTTGGATTCCAATCTGTCCTATGGGGAGAAGTTGCGCGGCAGCCGTATCCTGGCGGGCTACATGAATGCTCGCGACTGGGGCGTTTGGAACCGCTTTTACGAGCGGATGGAGGAAGCGGCGATCCAGGCCGCCCGAAGCGGCGAGACGAACGTCTTCCAGCGACATGCCGCGATCGTGATGACGGCGCCGCTCTGGAGCGAGTGGCAGCGTTCCGCCTTTCCCGATGCCCTGTTTCGTCACGAGCTGTTCGCCCGGATTTATCGCGGCGAGGGGCGGGCCGCCGTGGATTTGGCCCTGCAACCGCTTTTCTGGGCCGTTCCCGGGCAGGATTTCGTAAGCCCTGCCATGCGGCGCCTTGCTCTGGGGACTCTGGCCCGTTATCCCCGCGATTGCCCGCCGGGTTTGGACCGCGGCGCGGACCCGGGCGAGCCGGCGGGCGCCGTTGCCGACGAAAACAAGGAGGCCTATACGTTTTGGCACGAGCTCCAGGCCATGCTTCGCGAACAAGCTTGGTCCGAGGCGGCGCAACGCATCTGGAACGCATCCGCCTCCAAGACCCCGGCGGCCCTTTTCCCGCATCCCGATCGCACGGATTTGCTGCTGTCTCTGTCGTGCCTGGTTCGAGTTCTGGAGGATCGCCACGGCGAGCTGAAGCAAGCCCTGGTGGAAGGATACCAAGAGCAAGCACGGATTCTGGTGCGGGAGGCGCAAGGCCGCGGCGATGAGCGATTGGCCGTCTCTCTGACGGAAGGGTTGCCCGGCCTGGATGCAGCGGGGCAAGCCGCGGAATGGCTGGGGGATCGCCGCGCGGTCTTGGGCCGCTTCGCCGAGGCCCGAAGCTGGTACGAAACGGCCGTCGCTTACGCCGCGAACGACTCCGATCGGCAGCGCCTCGCCGGAAAGCAAAATCGAGTGCTGGGAGGTATTGACGCAAGCTATCCGTCTCACGGCGGCCCGGCGCAGGCGACCGGCGCCGCTTGCCTCTGGGCGGACTTGGACGGCGGCGTCGCCCCGGAAGGCCCCTCCGGCCGTCTCACGCCGCTGTTCGAGGTTCCCGGCGATCGCTTGGTACGTCCCGAGTACCTGCCGGAACGGGATTTCGATTGGCCCGTGCGGCAGTTGGGCACGGCCGCGGCCGAGGATTGGCTGATCATCCACAATCAGCGCGATGTGGCCTGCTATC
>JAAZNR010000620.1 GCA_012798155.1 Thermogutta sp.
ACGGTACCTTCGGTTTTCACTGAACCGGCCGCTCCTCAGCCGACAGAAACCTCGCTCACGGACCCACCGCAGCAGTCGGGGCGGGGACAAAGATCGGTCAAGCCGACGGAAAGCGATCCTGATTCGCAAGCCGAACCCGATTCGCAAGCTGAAGAGGCCTCTCGGCTCCAGCAAACTGGAGACGGGCAACTCCCCACAAAGACGGGCGAGGCTTCCGTCGAGTCGCCGGGCAAGAACTCCGAATCGCTGATCAATACGCTAGCCCTTTCGGGGATGACCGCTTCCTTCGCGGCGGTGCTTTACATTGGTTGGGTAGCCTGGGAATATCGCCGCAAATATCTCGAATTGCTGCGGGCGGGTCAAAATATCCTGCGATTCGATACCCTCGATGACGGCCCGCCCCCGGCCGACGGACCGGCAGTTTTTGCCGAAGAAGCCCACGACGAAGGGGCCGGATGCCGCGCTCCACCACGATCAGAGCAATCTTCGGCGGGAGACCGATACCCTCTTCCCGCGCAATCCCCGCCCGGAGCCGGACCGGGGCCCTGACTGTCGCTGATTCCGAATCGCCGGCATCACTCCCCGGAGGACAACCCGGCGATCTTCCGATTCGATCCGCCAAGAGATCCCGCGAGGACGGAGGGTCCCGCCTTTTCGACCGCTTGGACGATGTCCCTCTGAGTGAACATGCCGGTGAAGACGATCGGTTCATTCGGCCGCCCGGCCGGGAAAATCACGACCACCGGAACCTGTTGGAATCCCAGCCAATCTAGGAAGCGCGTAACCTCGGGCGACTCGTGGGTCCAGTCCGCCTGGAGCAGCACTACCTTGCTTTCCCGCAAGGCACGCCGAACCGGCTCGGTATTGAGAACGGTCGCCTCCAAAGTCTTGCAATTGACGCACCAATCGGCCGTGCAATCCACGAGAACGGTATATCGGCCGGGCGGAACCAAGGGCTTTTCCGCCTGGTCGCCCGCGACGATCTGTTTGCCCTCTCGTAGCAGTTGTAGATCGACGACGCTCATGGCCCGCCTCAGGAAACGATGCTCCATGACCGACAGCAGCCCGCCCCACCGGCGACCGTCGACACGAATGCCGGGAAACAGGAGCAGCCACATAACGGCCACGAAGGCGGCCGCTTCCAGCCACGCCCGGACCTTCCTGGAAGAGCTTGCCGTAAATCCCGTGCGTTCCACCCACCACAATGCGGCCCAGACCGCGAATAGCAAACCCAAGGTTGGAGCTATGTACGGCCAATCGAGGTAGGTAAAGATGTAGACCACGGTTCCCAAGAGCACGAAACCCATCACCCGCTCGAAGGACTCCATCCACGGTCCCGGTTTGGGCATGAATCGCATCAACTCCGGAAAGGCCCCGATCACGAGGTAAGGGCTTGCCATTCCCAGGCCGACGCTGAGGAAGACGGCGAACACCACGCCGGGAGGCTGAGAGAAGGCCCAGGCCAAGGCCGCGCCCATGAAAGGTCCCGTACAAGGCGTCGCCAAGATCGTAGTCAGCACACCTTTGATAAAGGCCCCGGCGGCCCCCTCCTTCTGTGCCAATTCCACAGCCTTACCGGACCCGACGAAGCCGGGTATCGGGATGCTCCACACGCCCAGGAACGCCAGCGCCATCGCAAAGACGATGGCCGCCATGACCACGTTGAATTCCGCGAACTTGAACAGGTAGCCCCATCCCAGCTTCAAGAAGACGGCCAGAATTGCTAACAACAAAAAGATCGACAGCAAGCCCGCCGAATACCATGCGTTCAAAACGAAGGCGCGACGGCGGTTTTCTCCCGCCGTTTGAACGAAGGAAAGCAGTTTCAGCCCGATCACAGGCAGGACGCACGGCATCACATTAAGGATGATGCCGCCCAGGAACCCTGCTAGAATCTTCAAGACGAATTCCTGCCAACTCCATTTCGTATTCGTAAATCCCACATTGGCTTGCATGGCATCGGGATCGAATTCGTCTCCGACGAGGGCCAGGAAGGTCCGCATCGTAAACGGTTGCCAGGGGAGATCGCTCCCCGACCAATCGTTGGGGATAGGGGAAATCAAGCCGCCTTGAGGAGCCGTGGCCGGGAGCGGCTTCTCCGTATCGGTGGGATCGGACCGGTTCGGCGGCGATGCTTCCTCGATTGAGTGCGAGCTGTCGCCGAGGATCGACGGCAACAAGGCGGCAAGCACATCCTCCGCGATCGGGGGCGCGGCGACCCGCGTCGCCGAAAATGGGATGTCCTGGGGGGGCAAGCAAGCCGAGGCATCGCACGGCTGAGCATTCAAGACGCCCTGAATCGTCAAGCCGCTCGCATCGACGGCGGGATCGATCTCGATCGCCGCTACCCACCACACCACGCCGTCGTGGGTCTCGACTGCGATGCCGGGAAAAGCCTCTTCGTTCTTCCTTTCGGGGCTACGGTTGGGAACGAATGGGCCTAACACACGAGCCCGCTGGTCCGGCTTCACGCGGATGATCGTGGGGCGCGGGCCGTCCCCTGATTGGGTCACGGAGTAGATGTGCCAACCGGGATCGATCTCGGCTTGAACGAACAATAGTGCCGGGCGGGACGGCGTCGCCTCGGTAAAAACCGCCTTTACCCGAACCTTGGGATCCCCGAATAGGCCTCCGGCGCCGGGATTCAACGAGAACTGTGCGCCTGCCGGATGCGGGCACATCAGGGACAAAAAGACCGTGGCGGCCGCCGGAATCCACCAACTGTTCGCAACGCTACGGCGATGATCCGTCATAACTCCTCTCTCCTTACACCCACGCGAGGACGTCGAAAATCCGCACAGCGACGTCGGCCGCCTTGACCGGCAAATGGTCTGAGTCGGCAGATGAAATCCCAGTCGGGCAACTCAACTATGATACGGCCCCACCGTGATTTGGGCCAAGGGTCGATCAGGGTTTCCCCACGTTGCAACCCATGAATCCCATGCTGCAACCCGTGGAATCGCCCGGCCGCGGACGCCGCATTCGTTATTCCATGAATAGACACGCCGGCAGGTCGAGGCGTTACAAACCGGGTAGCCGTTCACGCGCCTGCCCGGTCTGTCATTGCAACGCGGAGGAGCAGCGGCCGTCTTTGAAACGCAGAGGGCGCAGAG
>JAAZNR010000621.1 GCA_012798155.1 Thermogutta sp.
TCCTGTCCTACTGATTCCTCTGTTCTACGGACGTTTTCTTGCACTCCGGCCGTCAGAGCAAATCGCCTGATGCACCGGGGGGCGCCCGTAAACCGGGTGCCGTTGTTACCCAAAGGGGCATGCGGTAGATTGGAGTTTCCGCGATTTTTACGGTCGGGCGAGACTGCGGCGGACCACCGCGCGGTCTCGTCTACCGCCGGTCGCCCGCCCGATTTCATCCCTTGTGCCAACCGCTCCACCTATGGATCTTTCCGTTACCATCGGAGGCGCGACTTTCCCCAACCCGATCATGGCGGCGTCGGGGACGTTCGGCTATGCCCGAGAAATGGAAAACGTCCTGGATCTGAAGCGGCTGGGTGCCATCGTCCCCAAGACGATTACGCTGCACCGCAGGAAGGGGAATCTGCCGCCCCGAACGGCGGAGACGCCCGCCGGCCTGCTGAATTCCATCGGCTTGGATAACGACGGGGTGGATGCCTTTCTTGCCGATCATATCCCATATTTGGCGGAGATCGGGGTGCCCATCGTGGTGAGCATCGCCGGCAAGACGGTGGAGGAGTTCGCCGAACTCGCTCGACGGCTGGACGGCCGGGCCGGCGTCACGGCCCTGGAGCTGAATGTCTCTTGCCCGAACGTCAGCGGCGGCGTGGATTTCGGGGCCGACGCGGGGATGTGCCGGCGCGTCGTCCGGGCCGTCCGCGGGAAAACCGGTCTGCCGATTTTCGTCAAGTTGACACCCAACGTTACCGACATCGTTTCGATCGGCTTGGCTGCCGAGGATGCCGGGGCCGACGCCCTGACGGCCATCAACACTTGCCTGGGCATGGCCGTCGATTGGCGGCGGAGGGTTCCGCGATTGGGGAACGTGGTAGGCGGCCTGAGCGGGCCGGCGATCAAGCCGGTCGCGTTGCGGGCGGTCTATCAATTGAAAGGGGCCGTCTCGATTCCCGTCATCGGCGTGGGCGGAATCGCCACTGTCGACGACTGCATGGAGTTTTTCGTGGTCGGGGCCTCCGCGGTTCAGGTCGGCACGGCCTCCTTCTACCGGCCGACCGCGGTGATCGACATCCTAGAGCGGTTGCCGGAGGCCGTACGAACCCTCGGAGCGGAAACGCTGTCCGGCATTGTCGGCACCATTCGCATACCCGCCGGTCTGAGGGAGAGTCGCGGCAGCCGGGTCGCCGCCGACATGAGCCGGTGGCGGAAGCGGCGCGAAGACGGATGAGCGGGGGCTTCACTACGGTACGACCCCAGCCACCCGGCCGGAACTGCCACGCGGCCGGAACTGGAAAGTATTGGCCTTCGGGGAATGAAGGGTTAGAAACGCAGAGAACGCAGAGTCGCGGCTACCAATTCTTTTTTCTCCCCGCCCTCCGCGCCCTCTGCGTTTCAAAGATAGACCGGGCCGGCCCGTGAACGGGTACGGTATGTTGAATCGTGTCGCTGATTAGAAGGCATCGAAGCGGAATCCATTCGGTATGATCGTACTCTCCGGTATCCAACCTACGGGACGCTTTCACTGGGGGAATTACTTCGGGGCCATCCGCCAATATGTCGAGTTGCAGAATCAGGCGGACGCGGCCTACTACTTCATCGCGAACCTTCATGCCTTGACCACCGTGGAAGAGGCCGAACTCCTTCGGCAATATACGCTGGACGCGGCCACGGACCTGCTTGCCCTGGGCATCAACCCCGATCGCGCGACGCTTTTCGTGCAATCGGACGTCCCCGAGGTCACGCAACTGTGCTGGCTGCTGATGACGCGAACCCCGATGGGCTTGCTGGAACGATGCCACGCCTACAAGGACAAAAAGGCGAAGGGCCTGCCCGCCGACCTGGGGCTGTTTACCTATCCGGTCTTGATGGCCGCCGACATCCTGGCTTACGACGCCGACACGGTCCCGGTCGGTGAAGATCAGATTCAGCACGTCGAGATTTGTCGCGATCTTGCCGGCAGCTTCAATCATCTGTATGGAGACGTTTTCATCCTGCCCAAGGCGAAAATCATGGAGCACGCGGCGAGGGTCCCCGGCACGGACGGGGAGAAGATGTCGAAAAGCTACAACAACACGATCGGCGTCTTCGATGATCCTGCCTCCGTGCGAAAGGCCGTCATGCGCATCAAGACGGATTCCCGGCCGGTGTCGGAGCCGAAAGACCCCGAATCCGATCACTTGTACCAACTCTATTCCTTGTTTGTGGATGAGAAGCGCCGGGAAGAAATGGCGGCCCTCTATCGTCGCGGCGGGTTCGGCTACGGCGAAGTGAAGAAGGCGCTGGCGGACGCCGCGCTGGAGTATTTTGCCGAGGCCTACGAATACCGTAAGGAGCTGGAAAAGACGCCGCGGAAGGTCCGGGAGGTGCTGGGGGACGGGGCCGCCATGGCCAGGAAACGGGCCGCAGAGGTCCTGCATCGTGCCCAGGCGGCGTGCGGCATCAGGTATTGAGCGGGCTATGATCGAGCGGCTATTGAACGGGCCTCCGCCGCTCGTGGCGTTCGCAACTCATGCCGCACTCGGATTCACGCCGGCCTTTCCCATCACGCATCGCGTCACGCATCCTGTCACGCATCCTGTCGCGGCTGCCGGCGCCGGGTGCGTGCGGCTTCGCTGGAACCCCGGCCCGCGCCGTCGCTTGTGGAGGGCCGTCAAGGCAACGGATAATGGCGGGATGAGATTTCATGTGGTCCAAGTTTCCGGCGGCTTGACTGACTAGAAACCGGCTTGCCATGGAGATTCTCGGGATCGGCACGGACATCACGGAGTGTCTCCGCATCGGACGCATGATCGAGCGTCACGGGGAGTTGTTCCTGCAGCGGGTATTCACCCCGGCCGAGATCATGTACTGCCAATGCCGCAAGCAGGCTACGCAACACTTCGCGGGCCGCTGGGCGGCGAAAGAGGCCGTGCTCAAGGCATTGGGGACCGGTTGGGTGCGGGGAATCGGTTGGCGCGACGTGGAAATCGTCAATCGACCCGGCGGACGCCCCGAGGTGGTCCTGCGCGACGGCGCCCGGCAAGCGGCCGAATTTTTGGGGGTGTCGAGCGTGGAGATCAGCATCTCCCACTGCCGCACTCACGCCACCGCCTTCGCCGTGGCCGTAGGCGAAAGGCACCGCGACGGGCCGGCCGGCCCGGAAACGGGTTGATTGCCGAAGAAGTCGAACCTGCCGCCGCGGCCGGAACGAAGCGGACCTCCCGTGGAAACGGCCGGTGGAAATGGGTGCGTGTGCGATTACCAGGCGTTCAGCTCTCGCAGAAGCGATAGAGCAGAAACGCACCGGGAATCGCAATACTCAGATTGGCCGCCCAGTAACCGATCGGCGGCAACGCGCCCGAGGTCGTTAGCTCCTTGGCCACCATCAGCATCGGATAATAGACGATCAAGATCGGCAGGAAGCAGAGGAAGAAATTGGTGAGGAAGTTTTCGCTTCGCCGGTACATGCTGACCGGGCTTCCCAGCAGGACGAAGCACAGGCAACTGAAGCCGTTGGCCCAACGCAGATAAGGCTCGGTCTTGAGCTGGCGGATGCGTGTTTCCAACTGCGCGATCTGGACCCGCCACGCCGCGCGTTGTTCGGCCGTGGCGCCGGCGGAGCGAAGATAGAGCTGCAACTGCTCGACGTCGCGCCGCAGTTGATCGACGGCGGCGGGGATTTCGGCCATGCTCAGCCACTGCCGGTGGAGGCTCGGTTGCGGCGTCTCCAAGGGAATCGTCTGCGTCAGCGTGTCCGAGACCGTGATCCTGGCGTCGCCGATTTCGGTGACGGGTTTCCGGCAAACGATGGTCAACGTGCCGGCTTTCACGTCGGTGAAAAGCTCGGCTTGCTCGGCCCGCAGAACCATCGCCGGTTGATTGGGATCGGTCTGAATCGTGATGGTGGGACGAAGAAGACGTTTGCCGTCCAAAGCCATCACCTTGATGACGAACTTCTCGGACTCGTAGCCCTTTTCTCGCCTGAGCTTGGCGTACACGATCTCTTCGAGGGCCTCCA
>JAAZNR010000066.1 GCA_012798155.1 Thermogutta sp.
CAATCGGAACACCGCGGCGGCGCCCAGCCGGCCCCGATAACCGGCCCACAGCACCCACAACGTGAATAGCTGGATCGCATACAGCCACATCTGGGCGTTTCCGGCGTGGAAGAACAGGCCCCAGACGACTCCCCATTGCCAAGCCCATGTCCGGGCAAGGAACGCTCGTTGTGGAAGCTCCTTCCGCCTCCCCTTCAGCAGGTTGTGCAGCATCCCGGCAATCAATGGGAGATATGCGAAGACCGGCGTCATGTAGTACCACGAGCGGCCGGCAATCAGAGCGAAGCCGCAGAGGGCCCAAGACATCCCGGCCGCAGCCGCCACCGAGGGATGAAGCCCGTCTCGCCTCAAGACATAGAAGCACGCCCCGTAGCCGCACGCCAGGTGGCCCCAGCAGAACACATCCACCGTCCAGGCCGGATCACCGAGGAGAAAATTGGCGAGGGCATAGGAAATCCAGCTCGGCGGATAAGTCGCCGCGAACACACCCAACTCGGCAATGGGCATGCCGAGGAAAATGCGCGGCGTCCACGCGGGGAATTGCCCGGCCGCAATGGCCCGCCCCACTGAAGAAATGCTTGGGAAAAATATGGAAAAATTGTCATCTCGCAAGAAATACCGCGGTTCTCGCCATTCCAGATAGACCGCCGCCGCAACCATCAAGCCCAACCCCGCCGAGAAAAAGGCCCAACTACAATTTCTCGCGGGATCGATCCGTGCGTCAGGACCAAGGCTCAAGCGGCAGCTCCCGCCAAGGCTTTTCAGGAGCCGTTCTCGCCGCCAAGGACTGACGCCAGTCGGGAGCCGTTTTCCCGACCAAGGAGTGAAGCCTTTCAGGAGCCGTTTTCCCCGCCAAGGACTCAACCGGGGCGAGGATGCGAAAAAGGAGGTTGCCGCAAGCCAGATCGCGGTGACCAAGGTAAACGGATGGCTGAGCCATTTTCGCAGCCACCAACTGGCGAAGCCTAGGTCGCCGGGGTAATTCAGCAGGACGTCGAACCACGGCAAGAACGAGCCGGGCCGCTCGACGAGCGAGCTTGCCCGAACAGTTTTGGCGACAGGGGGCGCCCGCGAAGGCAATGGAGAATTCGCGGCCACAGGCAACTCTTGGAGTATCCCTACTCGCAAGGGGTACGTCGCACCGCCGATTCGCACGTAGCCTTGCCGGAAGAAGGGGACCGACGCCTCCGCGATCTCGATCACGAAATCCCGTGCCCAGCGTTGGGACACGGCCCAGCGAAACTCCCGCCCCACGGAAGGGGTCTTCCACCATGCGGAATCGGCGATGCGCCCGGCGATTGTTTCCCCCCACGTGTCGGGAAACACCTCCTCAGAGAATCCGCTTCGATATACTTGAATCAGACGGACCGTTGGGAGGGGCACCTGACGGTCGAAAGCGACGGCGATTTCGACGTCTTGGGCCGCGCCGCCCTTCGCGCCTTTGAAGGCGGTGACTCCGCCGATCCAGGTGAATAAGATGATCGCGACAGCCAGGGCAGGCACCGGCAAAAGCGGTCGAAGTTTTGACGTGGCAGCATCTCGTTGGTGAGTCATTTCGACCACATCCAGACCACGCTCTTACCGCCATTCTCTTCTCTACGCCTCTGCTCGCCTTCTCTACGCCTCTGCTCGCCCCGACGCGATTGCGCGCGGCATTCCTCCGGGATCGGCTTGCGCCCGCCGGAGACCGGATCACGACGCCCGCCGGGCCGGCCGTGTCTCGAAGATATTGGGGATATTGGGCCGCGGACCATACACTCACCGTCCCGCTTGATTTACAATAACGGATGCGGAAGGTCGATCCAATGAGTCGATCCGATGATCAGACTACCGGCAGCCCACGCCGGCACGCCGGTAGGGGGAAGGGCTTACCCTTGAACCGTTGTCCCTTGCGAGGCCGACGATGGAAACCGTAATTTTCGCCGACATGGCGTCGCTGCTGATTTATGCCGAGGAGTCGGCCGGTGGTGGTGGTTCCGGCTCGGCTTGGGCACCCGGTTATCTGGTTGCGATCGTGATGGTCTTCGTGGCTCTCATGGCCGCTTTGGCGCCCAGCCGGCGCCGTAGTGCCCCGCGGAATCTGGAGTTCGAGGGCACGACCTGGGGCAAGGTCCTTTCGGAAGAGGGAAAGAAGAAGGAAGCGGTCCAGGCCCCGCCCGGCGTCTTTAACCCCGCGCAGGCGGCCAAGCAGGCACGCAAGTGACGCAGTTTGGCTACGCCGGCGAATACCCGCCCATCTCAGCCTACGCGATAGCATCGACCGTTCCGCCGGCAGGGACAAAACGCCGCCGGGTGGGCCGGTGGTAATGCGACCCATGAACCACTGCCGGCCGTGGTAACATCGGCGGCCTGATGCTGCCTATTGTGCTCCGATTGCTGCAACGCAAACGGCTCCCGCTAATCCGGCAACGACGACGAGACGCGATGGGCCGACCGGCTCAAGAACACAGGCGCCGCCACCTGGTTCCGTGATTGGGCCGATTGATAGAATTCCGCGATCCTCGCCACCACCACATATTGCTCGTCCACCGTCAGCCCCGGGAATATCGGCAGGGCAAGCACCTCCCTCGCCGCGGCGAACGTCTCGGGAAGATCGGTGGGAGCGTATCCCAGGCGGCGGAAGCACTCTTGCTCGTGAAGTCCCAGCGGATAGTAGATTTCGGAGCCGACCTTTCGCTCCAAGAGGTGCCGGCGCAAGGCGTCGCGGCGGCCGTCGCGCACCCGAATCACGAATTGATTCCAGACATGCCTTCCCTGCGGCGAAGCGGACGGCAATCCGATCACGCCATCCAGCCCGAACTCGTGAAAGAGTCCGTGATAGGTATCGGCTAGCCGGGACCGCTCGGCCGTCCAGCTCTCCAGCAGCTCGAACTTGACATTCAATACCGCCGCCTGAAAGGCGTCCATGCGGGCGTTGATGCCGACGTGCGAGTGGTAGTATCGCGGATGCATGCCATGAACACGGAGGAGCCGCAATTTTTCGGCCGTCTCCGCTGAGGATGCGGTGAGCATGCCCGCGTCCCCCATGGCGCCGAGGTTCTTCGTGGGATAGAAGCTGAAACAGCCGATGCAACCCAGGCTTCCTACCCGGCGGCCCTGGTACTCCGCGCCGATGGTTTGAGCGGCGTCCTCGACCACGGCGATGTTGAAACGTTGTCCTAGCGCGAGGATCGGCCCCATGTCCGCCGCTTGCCCGAACAAGTGCACCGGCAAAATGACCTTGGTGGTACGGTGGATCAACCTCGCGACATCCGGCGGGGAGATGTTGAACGTCTTGGGGTCGATATCCGCGAAGACGGGCGTCGCGCCGAGTCGGGTGACGGCGCCGGCGGTGGCGAAAAAGGTGAAGCTGGGGACGATCACCTCATCTCCGGGTCCCACGCCTAGTGCCATCAAGGCCAACAGCAGGGCTTCGCTTCCGGAGGAACAGGCGATCGCGTGCGGGACCTGGCAATACTCGGCCAGCGTTTGCTCCAACCGCTCGACCTCAGGCCCCAGTACGAACGCCCCGGAATCGCAGACCGCCGCCAAGGCGGCCACGATGCGATCTCGCAGCGGCGAGTGACTCCTCTTGAGGTCGAGAAACGGCACCGGACGCTCGAGATTCACGGAGCCGGTCCGAGGTAAGGAAGAAGGCTGTGGGCGAGATGAGTCGTTCATTCCGGAAGCATCCATGCTGCAATTGCCGAGGGCCGTCCGAGACCCGGATCACTCCGCGGCGGCAGGCCGATCACCGCCGCGACCAAACCCTTGAGAAACTAAGGTCCGGCGAGAAAATCGTCAAGCCCAACTCGCGTCCCTCTACGCCAATTGCGAATTGGCGGAGAATCCGCGACTCGACTTGCCAGGCGGGTAGCCGTTCACGCGCCTGCCCGGTCTCTCATCGGAACGTGGAAGCCCAGAGGCTGTTTTTGAAACGCAGAGGGCGCAAAGGGCGCGGAGAAGGCAGAAGGTGAACCAAGAATTGGTAGCCCGAACTCTGTGTTCTCCGCGTTCTCTGCGTTTCCATCCTTTCATTCCCGCCTGCGTTCTCTGCGTTTTCAGCTTTTCATTCCGCGTAGCCGTCCCTGGGCCGCTGGGAGCCGAAAAACGAATCCGCCCATTCACTCCCAAAGGCGGCAGCCCCATTGTCGCCGCTTTCTTCACAAGCATTAACCCAGTCCCCCTGAACGGTTACGCAGGCGGCAAAAGAAAAAGGGGGTTCCGACGAGCCACCTCCGCAGTGGCATGGTCACGTGGCAAGGGCAAGGAAACCACGCGCCCAACGCTCCGCCGGAAACCCCACGGGCCAGCCTTATTGAACAAGGGCTATGAGTGCAAATCGTGCGCCAAAGACGCCGTTTCGCTCGTCTTCAAGATGTAAGTATTGATTTGACAGTACTTTATGATAGCGAATCGAAGCCCGGCATCGGCCCGCTGGTCGGCGGCAACCGAAAATCTCTGTATCAAGCCGAGACAAGATGGGCGATTCGGCCACAACACGCGAGACTCGCGGGCTGCCGCGGAAGGCAAGATTGCAGCATAATAATACACCATAATGGCGTATCAGTACCCCAACTACACGGTACGGCGTCTGGGGGTTGGCTTACGGGCTTACGTCCCGTTGAGAAGCGAGACTGCCTCAGCCGCGGCTCGTTGCTGCTCTCGCTCCAGGTAGCCGCGACCTTGGCGGATCCCGATATGGTCCCACGGCAAGAACGAGGCGATATCTCTCTCCCGATGCAGTATCTCGTGGACATCGACCCCCGTTTCCCGGATAACCCGCCACCAGGTTTCGGAATCGAGTTGGTCGCCCCAGCCGTCGAAGCGACATCCCTGCCGCCAGGCCCTCTCTACGGCATTCGCCAAACGATGATCCCCCCGCGCCATGACGCCCTCCAGCAGGCTCGATTCCACGGGGTGGCACTTCACCTGAACGCTTCGCATGCGGTGCCGCGTCCTTAAGAACCGATGAGCGGCCTGGAAGTATTCCCGCGTCCGGATGGCTTGCCACTGATACGGCGTGTGGGGTTTGGGCACGAAGTTCGAAACGCCGGCCGTTACCGCGGCGGGTTTCCCCCGCACCTCCCGACCGATCCGTGAAATCTCCTCCGCCAACTCGATGATTCCCGCCAAATCGGCCTCCCTCTCCCCCGGCAAACCGCACATGAAATACAACTTGACGCGGGAAAAGCCCTGCCGGAACGCCTGCCGGCAACCCTCCAGGAGATCCTCGTTGCGGATGCGTTTGTTGATCTGCCGCCGCATGTCGTCCAGGGCCGCCTCCGGGGCCATCGTCAGGCCCGAGTGCCGTTCACTCGTCAACAATTCCGTCAATGTCCGGAGTTGCTCGTTGACCCGCAGACTGGGGACCGAAATGGCGACACCGTGCGGCACGAAAGTCTCGCGGAGCCTTCGAATCAAGAGATCGAACTGGGGGTGGTCGCTGGAAGAGAGCGAAAGCAACGAGATTTCATTCATGCCCGTGTTCTGATACGCTTCCCACGCGGCTTCCACGATCGTCTCGGCCCGGCGGTAACGCAACGGGCGTTTGATGGTGGTGCTTTGGCAAAACCGGCATCGCCAGGGGCAGCCCCGCATGATCTCGATCGCGATTCTGTCTTGCACGACCTCCACATTCGGCACGATCGGTCGGGTTACGACCGGATAGGCTTCCAGGTCCGCGAGGACCGCCGGCGCGATGACCTTGGGGATAGCGTCGTCCCGGGGCACGCGGACGGGAACGCCGTCCGGCGAAATCTCGACGCGATAGCATCGCGGCACGTAAGCGAAGGGAAACTCGCGTGCAATCGCGTGCAGCCATTCCTCGCGGCCTCCTCCTCGCGATCGCAACTCCAGCCACCGCCGGCAGATCGCCGGAAGGGTCTCCTCGCCGTCACCGATCACGAATACGTCGATGAACTCGCTCAGCGGCTCCGGATTCTGGGCACACGGTCCGCCCGCCATGACCAGCGGGTCGCCCTCCTCTCGATCCCGTGATCGCAGGGGAATACGTCCCAAATCCAGAATCGTCAGGACATTGGTGTAACAAAGCTCGTATTGCAGCGTGAAGCCGACCACATCGAAGGCATCCAGGGGCGTGAAGCTCTCCAAGGAATAAAGCGGCAAACCTTCGCGCCGCAGGGCCTCCTCCATGTCTCGCCAGGGGGCAAACACCCGCTCGCAGACCCAATCCGGCAAGCGATTCACGGCTTGGTACAGCACCTGCATGCCGTGGTTGCTCATTCCTATGGCGTAGGTATCCGGCGAGGCGAAGCAGAGCTTCCCCCGAACTTGCCGATGATCCTTGGTCACCGCGTGCAACTCTCCCCCCACGTACCGGCCCGGAGTCTGAACCCCCGGCAGGATGCGTCGCACGACGGCTTCCTTGAGCTGCGTATTCATCATGGGCTTTGCGATCCCCCTCCCATCCAAGCAAGGCCTCGGCCTCCGTCGCCGAGCGGCGCCGTACTCCATTATTCGCGCGATTCGAGGGCAAGAGAACACTCCCGGCCGCCTTTCCGCCTGCCTGACGCCTTGGCTCGGGGTCCCGGAACCGGGCTACGAATCAGCCGGCGCCGCCCCAAGGCGGGTCCTGAATCCACCGCCGTGACCGGCTCTTGATTTGGGAAAAAATGCGGAAAAGACCGCCTCGTGTAGTAAAATCGAAAGTGTCGGCCGGAAGGCGCGATGGTCGCGTCCAAGCCGTCAGGATCAGTGTTCGGATCGGTTGTTCCGGAATCACGGCATCCGCCGAAAGCTCGGACGAGGTAACGGCGGATTCCAGCCGGTAGCCGCATAAGGAGCCGCCGCCATGCCGCCGTCCAAGCGTGCCGGACCGTGCGCGGGAAAAATCGTGCTGGTTTTCCTGCTGACGGAAACGTTCGCCCTGTCCGTTTCGCAGCGACTTGTGTCCGCACAGGATATCTTCGCCGCCTTGCGGGAGGAAATGGTGCGAAGGGATCTCATCGACGGCGGAATTCGCGACCCGCGAGTCCTGGAAGCCATGCGGACCGTGCCGCGGCACGAGTTCGTCCCGCCCGCCCAACGCAGGTTGGCCTATTACGACATGGCGCTGCCGATCGGCTTCGGACAAACGATCTCAGGCACCCTGGTCGTGGCCTACATGACCGAGCAACTCGATCCGCAACCCGACGACAAGGTGCTCGAAATCGGAACGGGAAGCGGCTACCAGGCGGCCGTGCTGAGCGGGCTGGTCCGCGAGGTTTACACGATCGAAATCGTGGAACCATTGGCGGCCAAAGCGGCCCAGACGCTGCGCCGGCTGGGGTACAAGAATGTTTTTGTGAAGGCGGGGGACGGCTACCTGGGCTGGCCCGAACATGCCCCCTTCGACAAAATTATCGTCACGTGCTCGCCCGAGGACATCCCCCAGCCGCTCGTGGATCAACTCAAGGAGGGGGGGCGGATGGTCATTCCCTTGGGCGAGCGATACCGCCAGACCCTTTACCTGCTGCGCAAGACGAACGGCCGAATGGTACAAGAGGCCCTGCGACCGACGCTCTTCGTACCGATGACCGGGGAAGCGGAAGCGCGGCGGACGATTCGGCCTGATCCGAGCAACCCGACGCTCATCAACGGAGACTTCGAAGAGGGGGCCAACGAACGCCGAGAGCCGGACGGATGGTACTATTTCCGGCAGTTCGAATTACGATCCGATAACTCCGCGCCAAGCGGCAAGAATTACGCACACTTCAGTAACGCAGTGCCGGGGAGGGCGGCGCGGGCATTGCAAGGATTCCCCCTGGACGGCCGCTTCGTCCGGCGCATCAGCCTGAGCTTTTGGGTCAAGGGCGAAGGCATCCGGCCGGGCGCCACGCCGCAAGACTCGGCGGCTGTGATGATTACGTTCTACGACTCCAATCGGGCCACCGTGGGGGAGTGGTCGTCCGGACCTTTGTTGGGCACCTTCCCGTGGCAAAAGCGGACCGCCGTCGTGCCGGTGCCCCCCGCCGCCCGGGAAGCGATCCTCGGCATCGGCATGCTCGGCGCCGTCGGCTCCGTTTCCTTCGACGCCTTCGAGCTGGCACCAATGACGCGATCGGGCAGGTAGGATTGTGCGGTAGCCAAACCGCCGGCCAATATCTCTCCTGCGATGCTCCGATGATTTACACAGATGCCAAGCGGCGCGGAGAACGTCGCGGGGCTGAAGGTATCGAGCCTCCTGCGGCGGACCGCCGCGGCAAGCAACGTCATCGTCGAGGAATGCCCCCTCTTGCACGGTTACGCCGGCTTTGCCTGGGCAACCAAACCCCGCACACCACCCAACCTACTTGATCGGAAAACCCCGGCGAGGCTATGGTAGATAGAAGGATGCGGTTTGGCTCGGCGTCGTCCCCCAGCATTCCGCCCGGAAGAGGACAAATCGCTAAGTACAAGGAGAACCCCCATGCCGCGGAAGACGTTGTTGTATTCACTGCTCGCGGGCGCCGTGGTATCCCTTGCGTCGGTATCCGATGCCCAGGCTTTTTGGCGCTGGCGCGTTTGGGATCCTTGTTGTCCGACGTACGTTTCGTCGTGGACCTGCTGCGATCTGTGCTGCACTTGCTGCGATCCATGCTGCGGACCGGCCGTTTGTGGTTGGTATGTGGGCATCCGCCCCGGTCCGATCCGGCGGGTGATCCTCGGACCCTACCGTTGGTATCGCACGCCCTGTATCGAGTGCTGTGATATTTGCTGCTGGGACGCCTGCGACTGCGAACCCTCCTGGGTAACGGCGCCGAGTGCGCCCCCGATGCCGACGCCCGCGCCGGCCGAAAGCCGGCCGACACAGCCTGTCCAACCGGCTCCGCAACCCACGCCTGGGGGAACGATGCCGATTCCCGAGGCCCCCATGACGTCGCCCGTCAATCCGACCAGCTACGAAGTGCCGACACGGAATGACAGCGGCTTGCTCACGATTTACGTCCCCGCCGATGCTACGGTCACGATCAACGGCCTTCCCACCAAGAGCGTCGGCACGCGTCGCGAGTACGTCTCGTACGGGCTGCAAAAAGGGTTGCAGTACCGCTACACGGTCACCGCCGTGGTCGAACGCGATGGCAAGGCCTACGAAGAAACCCGTGAGGTGATTCTGACGGCGGGTGACAAGAAGGGCGTCGCATTCTCCTTCCAATTGCCCACGGAAAACGTGGCCGGAATTTAACGGCAACCGGCCG
>JAAZNR010000622.1 GCA_012798155.1 Thermogutta sp.
AGGCGGCCAATGAGTCGTCCGATCATCCGGGAGGAAAAAACGCGAATCGGGTACGCTTCGGCGGTTGCGGCCGGAATCGACGTCGTCTGCCGCAAAGGCACGGCAAGTGTTCCGGTCGATTCCGCCCGCCCCGCCTTTGCTCCGGTCGATATGCCTGCCCGCGACCCCCACGAGCGCTTGCTCGGAAGCTCGGCGTGCGAGGCGCGTTGGGGGTGCGATTCGGGATGGGTGTTTGCTTTCTTACTCAAGGAGTCAAGCGTATGTTCGAGGAATTTATTCAGGCGGCCAAGTCGATTTTTGAAAAGGCTCAGCATGACGGTCGGCTGATTCGCAATCCCGATACGGCGCGCTTGCGGCTTCTGGCCCTGGAAGAGCCTGAGGTCCGAGAAACCAAGTACGGCTCGTTGGCGGGGGATTCGGAACCCACCTCCCGCGCGGCAATGTTTACCAAGAACAACATCGATACGAAATTCGGAAAACCCGAATACGACCTTTTGGAAGCCGCCAAAGCGGCCCTCCAGCAAGTCGAGATCGTCAGCATCGACGTGCAGGTGGGAGACGGAACGGAAGGCGTGACGGCCCGGCTGATCGTTCCGCGGCGGTTCGCGCATGTGGCCTTCGCGGGGCTGAAATTGTTCAAACCGGCGACCACCGAAGAGCCGACCTATCAGGTCATCATGTTCGCGGATGAGGCTTTCGAGGGCAACAAGCAGAAAAAACTGCCCAACAAGGACATCACGATCCGGCTGGCGCACGACCGGGGAACGGGCCGGATGGTCAAAATCGTCCGCAACAGCAACTACTTCGGCGAGTGGAAAAAGGGCGTGTTCGCGGGCGAGGATTTTCGCGTCAAACAGAACGGCAACGCGGTTTTCCTGCACGTGGGATGTCGGCGAGACACCCTGGAGACCCCCCACGGCCAATATTACACGACCTGCTCCTTGTTCGCGGCTCTCAGCGCCAACGGCAAGACCAGCACCACTTGCAAGGTCCTGGCCCGCAAGGGGCGGGAACGCTCATGGCTCATTCAGGATGACGGCGGCTCGCTCCATCGGGACGGCTCGTTCCACGGCTTCGAGCCGGGCGGCATCTTCGTCAAGACGGACGGCCTGAACCCCGGCGATCAGTTGGAAGCCTATTACGCCTCGCTCAAACGCGAGACCTTCCTGGAGAACGTCTGGATCGAGCCTGACGGAGCCATCGACTTCTTCAATATGGAACGGACCTCCAACGGGCGAGCCGTCATCGAGCGGCGCGACTTCATGCATGCGGCCCAAACCATCAACTCAGATCGCGTCGATAATCTCTTTCTTATCACGCGGGGTAATATCATTCCCGCCATCGCCAAGCTGACACAGGAACAGGCCGCGGCCTTCATGGTTTTGGGGCAGTCCATGGAATCCTCGGCGGGCGATCCCACGCAGGCCGGGAAAATCAAGAATTGCTTCTTCTACGATCCCTTCCTTGCCGGTGATCGGGCGGAGCATGCAAACCTTTTCTACGACATCCTCAAGGCCAACCCGCACATCCAGTGCTATCTGCTGAACACCGGATTCGTCGGCGAGGGGGAATCCATGCGGGATATCCGGTTGGCGGATACCATGGGCATCCTGGACTCCGTGCTCCGCGGCGGCCTGGATGAAGATGAATGGGTGTACTCTCCCAGGACCAAATTGCACGTTCCGGCGGCCGTGCGCTTGGTGGACTCCATTCTGTTCCACCCGGAAAAACTCTTCCCCCACGACGTCTTCCAGGAACGGCAAACGGCACTGGAAAAGCACCGTGCCGAATTTCTCGATCAATTCGCCGGGCTGCATCCGGAGATCCGCAAGGTATTTCAACCTTAGGCCGATTGCGGCCTTAGACCGATTGCGGCGGAGGGACATCGCGATCATGGCGGCTCAGATCATCGACGGCAAGGCGATTGCCCAACAGGTCCGCGAGGAGATTCGCCGGAAAGTGGCGGATTTCACGGCCCGTTACGGCCTCGCTCCCGGTCTGGCGACGGTGCTGGTGGGCGAGGATGCGGCCTCCATTTCCTACGTGACGGCGAAGAACCGCACCTGCAAGGAATTGGGCATGGAGTCGTTCCATCATCCGCTGCCCGCCGAAACCTCGCAGGAAGAACTGCTGGCGCTGATCGAGCGGCTGAATCGGGACCGCCGCGTCCACGGCATCCTCGTGCAATTGCCGCTGCCGCGGCATATCGACGAGAAGCGGGTGCTGTTCAGCATCGATCCCGGCAAGGACGTGGACGGATTTCATCCCGTCAACGTGGGTCGATTGATGCTCGGCGAGGCCCTATTTCCTCCGTGTACTCCGGCGGGAATTCAAGAGCTGCTGATCCGCTCCGGGACGGTGATTCAAGGCGCCGACGTGGTGGTGGTGGGCCGCAGCAACATTGTGGGAAAACCTATCGCGGTCATGCTCGTGCAGAAAAAGGACGGGGCCGACGCCACCGTCACGATATGCCACACCCGGACCCGAAACCTCGAAGAACACACGCGGCGTGCCGAAATCCTCATCGTCGCCGCGGGCAGGCCCAACGCCGTGACGGGGAGCATGATTCGCCACGGGGCGACGGTGATCGACGTCGGGGTGAATCGGGTGGGCACGACGGAGTCCGGCAAGGCCAAGCTGGTCGGCGACGTCGAGTTCGCGTCGGCGAGCGAGGTAGCCGGCAAGATCACACCGGTTCCCGGCGGCGTCGGTCCGATGACGATCACCATGCTGATGCGAAATACGCTTCGGGCGGCCGAACTCCAAGTCGGGGCAAGGGCCTGACACACCCTGATTGACACCGCCGGCAAAAGTACCGCGAACTCCCGCACCTCGTCGTCTTACTTCGCCCGTGCCGAACCCTGGACCGCAACGAGCAGGCCGCGGCGGAGCGGAGGAGCGCTTTCCGCGTTCGCCGAGCCGCTTGCCATGCGACCTTGGGATTGCTCACGGTTGTGGTCAGAGCGTCCGGATGTTGCCTGCCGTGGGCCGATTGCTGCAACGCAAACGCTCGCGTTCGCCCCTTGGAACGGGCCTCCATCGTTGCTACGATGAAGGGTTCCGGTCCCGATGCTTTCGGGAGCCGGTCTCGGCGGAGGTCTCCCGGGGAGAGGTTTATGGCGAAAGAAAAAGAATCGGGTTTCGAAGTCTCGGGCACGGTGCTGGAGGCATTGGCCAACACCAATTTTCGCGTGCAACTGGAGAACGGCCACATCGTCACGGCCTACGTCGCGGGGAAAATGCGAAAGAATTTCATCCGCATCGTCCCCGGCGATAAGGTCCGCGTGGAAATCTCTCCCTATGATCTGAGCAAGGGACGCATCACCTATCGGGAGCGGTAACCCCTCGCTTGTGCCCCCGCCGGCCGAGACGTTCGATTCGGCCTAACTACCGTCCTTCTTTCGTTCCGGCGGATCGGTAAGCCATCTCCTCTTCGTTCCGAGCCACGGCCGCCGTTCTACCGCACGCATGTTTCGTCGTCGATTTCCGGCCGACTTTTCCTTTTCGCGCCTCCCTCCATGCTCACCGTCCGAGAGGAACCGCTTCGATAGATCATGGCGATGCGAGGGCATGGCGGCTAGAATGAAGTGAGCTGAACCGAGAAGGGATCGGGTGGAGAAGCAGGGACGCGGCCGATCACGAAGGCCGCGTAAAGAGCCGTTGCAGCCCGAATCTCTGGGAAAGGGCATTCTCATGGCCTCACAATTTGCCGAGTCTCTCGTCCGTGGGTGCGGAAATCGCGGCGCACTCGTCGTCTGGCTTGTTTCCGGCGGAGTCGTGTTGGGTCTGGCGGGGATGGACCGAGCGGTCGCTGTCGAACAGGCGCCGCCCGTCGTGCCGACCTCCCTCGTCGTCATGGAATCGCAAGCCACGGTGACTGCGATCGGACAGCCGCGGCTTTTCCGGCGCTCTCGGCCCCCGCGCGGGCGAAGCACCCGGACAGTGCCCGCGGAACACGGCACGCCCAATACGCATACACCATCGGAGGGGGGTGCGAAGCCGGCGGAGGCCTCGAGACCGCAGTTCATCCGCCTGCTGGAGAAGGAGGATGAGCCGATCGCCTTGCAGACCGCCGTTGTGACCTATCGGGCGAAACCGGGGGCCGACAAGGTTCCCGCCGACCTTCAAGTCGATTTGGTGGGCGTCATCCATTTGGGCGAGAAGGCCTACTATGAGAAATTGAACGATCTCCTCGCGAAGTATGACGTGGTGCTATACGAGCTGGTGGCGCCGGAAGGGACGCGGGTGCCGGCGGGCGGCGGTCAGTCCAATCACCCCATCTCCTTCCTGCAACGCGGCCTGACGTCGCTTCTTGGTTTGACCTATCAACTCAGCGTCATCGACTACCATCGCGACAACTTCGTCCATGCCGATCTATCGCCGGAGGAATTCGCTGATAGCATGGAACAGCGCGGCGAGAGCCTTTGGGCCATGGCGCTTCGCTCGATGGGCTATCAGATGGCCAAGAACGCCTCGGGCAAGGCCAAGGTAAGCGATGCCGACATTCTGGCCGCATTGTTCAGCAAGAATCGCAATTTGGAGCTGAAACGCGCCTTTGCGCGGCAATTGGCCGAGGACCCCGAGGGGCAAATCCAAGCCATGGAGGGGCCGCAGGGGTCCACCCTGATCGCCGGACGCAACGAGCGAGTGCTGGAGGTGCTCCGTCGCGAGGTCTCGGAAGGGCGGCGAAAAATCGCCGTTTTCTACGGGGCGGGCCACATGCCGCATTTCCATCAGCGCTTGACGGATATCGGCCTTCAGGTCGCCAAGACGCGGTGGTTGAATGCCTGGGATCTCCGTGATCCCGCCGAGTCGAGCCCATGACGCACCCCGATGTGCGACGCAAGCCGGGAGTTTCGACCGCGAGAGTTTCCACGGCGAGAGGGAAGGTCGGCAACGGAAAGCAGCCGCCTCTTTACGGCGAGCCGCGAATGAGGCATACTTGCCGCTCGGCGAATGGTCGCCCCCTGGGAATCAACCGCATTGGTTTCGCCGGTTCCCCACGCGAAACGCTTTTGACGGAGCTTGACACGGATGGCGTTACTTTCGGTCTGTGAAACCACCACCTTTCGCTGGTCATTCGAAGAAGACGTGGACCGCTATCGCCGGTTGGGAATCGCGGGTATCGGGGTGTGGCGGCAAAAGCTTTCCGACTTCGGCGAGGAAAAAGGCGCGGAGCTGCTGGCGGAGTACGGGCTCAAGGTATCCAGTCTGCATTGGGCGGGCGGTTTCACGGGGAGTGACGGCCGCTCCTACAAGGCCGCCATCGAAGACGCCATGGATGCCGTCCGATTGGCGGGAGAGTTGAAGGCGGAATGCCTGTTGGTGTACAGCGGGGCAAGGGGCGGCCACACTTACAATCATGCCCGGCGACTGTTTCGCGACGCCCTGAAGACGCTGGCCCCGATGGCCGAGCAACACGGCGTCAATCTCGCCATAGAGCCGATGCATCCTGCCTGCGCTGAGGATTTCACCTTCATCACCAACTGGGATGAGTATTTGCAAGTCTTCTCGGCCGTGGATTCGCCGCGACTCAAGCTTCTGCTGGACACGTACCATTTGGGCTTTGAGGAAGGTCTGATCGAGCGGATTCCGGAGTTGGTCCCGCGAATCGGCCTGGTTCAACTCGGCGACGGAAGAGGTGCCCCCTCGACGGAGCAGAATCGCTGCTTGCTGGGCAAGGGGGTCGTCCCGTTGCGGGAAATCGTTGCCCGCCTGCGGACCCACGGATATGACGGTTTTTTCGAGATTGAACTGATCGGAGAGGATCTGGAGTCCATGGACTACGAGCAGATTCTCCGTGAATCTCTGCAATTCTGCCAAACGATTGATCTTCCCTAGCCCGCCCCGCCGTTCGACCTTTTCACGCGTGTGGCGCAACCCTGGTGAAGTGATCTGGACGCAAAAGTCCGCGGTCGGTATGTTTCCGCCGGATTGTTGCGAGTCGTCCGGTGCATCTGCCGCGACAGCCGCGAGGATGGCGGTGGGTACGCGAGGCGGAGACCGCCCGGCGTAACGTCGGTTTCCCAGGTAGCGAGAATCAAGGAGGTCGCGAAGCGATGAATTTCTTCTCATGGATCCGAGAGGGCGTGCGGCAGGCCGTGCTTTTAGGTGTTGCGGATGCCGTGGACAACCTGGG
>JAAZNR010000623.1 GCA_012798155.1 Thermogutta sp.
CGATGAGCAAGGCGTCCGGGGCGGCAAGGCATTTGCCGAACGTCAAGGCCAGGCCTCCGGCGGCCGCGGCACCCAAGAAGGAACGCCGAGAACAGAAATCCGGTCTCATGGCTTTTCTCCCAAGACGGCGGGGAAAGAACGGCAAACGCGGCTGCTCACTCCGACCCAGGGGGCGGGGATGCCCTCCTCAGTTGGGCCTAACGGGTTAGCACGACAGCGCTAAGCCGGGAGAAAACCACGATCAGTTGGGGTCATAGTAGTAATCGCAGCCCAACCGGTCGCAGGAAGGACGCGACTTAGCGTTGTCGTGTTAGGATGCCCTCCTCAGTTCGGCCTGGGGGGCTGGGCCGCCGGCTCTTGTGCCGCAGCGGCGGACCGCGCCTCCGGCTCCAAAGCGTAGCGGCGAATCTTGCGATCCAGCGTCGATCGCTCGATCCCCAGGATATAGGCGGCGCGACTCTTATTCCAGCCGGTATGGCGAAGCGTGGCCAAGATATGGGCACGCTCCATGTCCGCCAAGGAGCAGGGGCGATAGCCGCGTTCCTGCAGGGCGGCGTCGGCGGTGTCCCCCGTGGTGGCCAGATTGGAAAGCAATAAATCGTCCGCGTCGATCAGATTGCCGCGGCACAGGACCACCGCCCGCTCGATGACGTTCTTCAGCTCACGCACGTTTCCCGGCCAGCGGTAGGCCGTCAGCCGATCCATGGCGGCGGGGGTAAAGCCTTTGATCTTGCGGCCGGTCTCCTCGCGGAACTTGTTGAGAAAGTAATAGGCCAACTCGGGCACGTCTTCCAGACGCTTCCGCAAGGGGGGAACGACGATCTCCAGGACTCGCAAACGGAAAAACAAATCGCGGCGGAATCGCCCTTGAATGACCTCTTTCTCCAGGTCTCGATTGGTGGCCGCGATCACGCGGACATCGACTTGGATGGGCTTGCTGCCGCCCAGCCGCTCGAAGGGGTACCCTTCCAGAACGCGGAGAAACTTGGCCTGAATGCCGGGATTCATTTCGCCGATTTCGTCCAGCATCAGCGTTCCCTGATGGGCCAGCTCGAACTTGCCGATCTTCCGCTCAAAGGCCCCGGTGAAGGACCCTTTTTCGTGCCCGAATAGCTCGCTGGCGAGCAATTCCTCGGACAGGGCCGCACAGTTGATGCAGACGAACGGGCCGGCCTTGCGGGGGCTGGAATAGTGGACGGCCCTGGCGACGAGTTCCTTGCCGACGCCGCTCTCGCCGCGGATCAAGACGGTTGCGCGGGTGGCGGCGGCGCGGGCGATCTCCTCGCTGATGGCGCGGATGGCCGGGCTGCGACCCACCAACTCGCTTTGCACGCCCAGCCGCTCGCGGAGTTGGACGTTCTCGGTCCTGGCCTGAGTCAGGTTCTCCGCCAACTCCTCTTGACGGTGGAGGTTGTTGAGGGCCACGGCGGCCGTCTCGGCCACCGCCAGGGTGAATTCCAGGTTTTCCGGGGTGAAGGCCGCGGCCGCATCCGTCGTGTACAAGTGGATCAGCCCCAGCGTCTCGGCGCCCCGCCGGATGGGGGCGCAGATCACGCTGGCGGCATGGATTTCGCCCTTGCTGTCCCGGCTGCCGATGGCGCTGTCGTCGAGGACGTTGCGGGCCAGAACGGCCTCCCCTTCGCGAAGCACGGTGGCGGCGAGGAAGTTGGAGACGCGATGATACGCCCATTGCGAACCGGTCTTGGAGGCCACCAGTTTGAGGTCGCTTCCGCCCGAGATTTGCGCCGAACCTCGCGGCCGCAAGAGGACGCCGCCGCCGTCGGCGCGGGTCACCTCGAAAAGCACGTCGAGGGCCAATCCGGCGATGGTGGGGGCGTCGGGGGCCTTCCCCATTTCGAACGCCAGGCGGCAAAGGCGAGCCGCGGCCTGCCCCGCCTCCGCCGGGGACGGCTCGCAGCCCTCCCCCGCTTCCAGCAGCGCGGCGCGATTCCGCCGATGAGTGATGGTCGTGGGTTCATATCCCCCCAAGACGTCCACGTCGCTTTCGGAGGGTGCGTCGGAGACGGCGGGCGGGAGGTCGATCGCCTCGCGGCCGGGCACGGTTCCCCCTTCCGGAAAGGCGTCGCTCAGATTCCGCACGAACACCAGTTGCGAGCGACCGATCCGGATCACATCCCCGGATTCCAGCGGCCAATCCTGCTTGATCAGTTGCGTCCCCACCACCGTGCCGTTGCGGCTCTCCAAATCGCGGATGACCCACCGGCCCTCGGAAAGGAACAGCTCGGCGTGGCTGCGGCTGCAACGGTCGTCCTTAATGATGATCTGGTTGGTGGGCGCACGGCCGATGGTGATGACCTGGCCGGGCACCAAGCGAAATACGTCCGTCCATTTGGAACCTTCCCGGATCACCAGATAAGCGATTTCAGACAACCTTCGTCCCTCGCAGTTTGCGGATGACGCGAAAGCCCGACCGCCTTGCGGCGGCATGCGTGTCTCGACCGCCCTTTCATTCTACCGCAAAGTTCTCCCCGGATGCCAGTTCAGGCCGGCCTCGAGCGCCTTGCTCCGGCACGACCGAAACCGGGGACGAGGAACGGGCCTGTCCCAGGACGCGGACGCGACGGAGCACGTCCCTCCAAAGGTTGCGCGATGAAGGTCCTCCGGGGGTAGCACGAGGAAGGTCCCTCCAGGGGCAGGGCGACGAAGAATGTCCGGCGCGATGGAAGGGTGTGTCGCGCGAGGGACGCGGTGTGCGGCACGATAAGGTGTGCCGCGCGATGAAGTGTGCCGCCCGCTGGAGGGCCGCGCTCCGTCGTGGCCGAGATCGACGAGAACGCAGCAAGTTCGAAGGGAGATGCTCGACCGGCCCGGCAGTCGCCTCTTCGCCGCGTTCAAAGGCTGGAGACTTCAAAGGCTGGAGACACGGAACGGAAAGATCGCGTTACCGGACCGGTCCCGGCAATACGACTGCGGGAAGAACCGCCGCGGCGCCCGCGGATCGGTTGGCGGAGGCGATCGAGCGCGGTCCGCCGCCCGGCGAGGAA
>JAAZNR010000067.1 GCA_012798155.1 Thermogutta sp.
GCCCGCCGCCTGCTGCTTGATCATCAACGCCGCGTCGCCGATCGTGTGCGCCCTGCTGAGATCGACGGCGGCGGTTTGCGTCCCGTCGGAGATCGCGATGCTTCCCAGCGAAACGCCCTCGCCGTTATGAAGCTGCGACAAAGGGGTATCGAACGTAAGAGCCGGATCGAGGTCCGCCTTGCCGACGATCTCCCCGGAAAGGGTCCCAAATACGCGACTGCCGGGGATGTTCGTGTCAAAGAGCAGGTCGACGTCGGAATAGCTTTGCAGGACCGTTTCGTTGCCGTCGTAGCGAATCAGCCCGTTGCCCACGGTAGTGAAGGGACGCACCTCCGTTTGACTGCCCGCGAAGAGATAGCGACCGCGAAAGTTCTGATTGCCGGCATCCACCAATTGTTGAAGGGAGTGACGAATTTGCTGGGCGGCCGCCGCCCGTTGCTCTTGCGTGCTGGTCGTGCCCAGGACGCCCAGGGCGGTCCCGCGTGCGTCGGCGACGATTTGCGAGACGCGGCTGAGGGCCGCATCCGAGGCCTCCAGGAAGGATTGACTCGTGGCCAGGTTGGTTTTGACCTGCGCCTTTTGCTCCAGCAAGCGCTGAAGGGATATCACGCGGAGCGACGCGATCGGCTCTTCGCTGGGGAACTCGTATTGGTAGCCGGTACTCATCTGCACTTGCAACCGATAAAGCTCCCGCTGGCTGTACTGCACCTGTTGCAACAGCCGTTGCCGGATGAATTGGTCGGTTACGCGCGTCGTGGGAACGCCGCTGATGGCACCCATACCGGTTCCTGCAAGCCGCTGATTTCAGCCTTGCGTTTCTTCTCGCTGAATTATTGACGGAAAGAACTATCGTACGCCCGCCGGGAACATGCTATTTGACTCTTCTTGGGAATATGTTACTTCACTCCCCCCGGGAACATGCTATTTGACTCCCCTGGGGGACATGCTATTCCACTTTTCTTGAGGACACGCTATTTCATTGCCGCCGAGGACACACCTGGGGCGCCGCCGCTGATGCGTCCCGTTGCGGTCCGGCGGCCCCGCGGAAGACGATTCAAATACTCACCAGAATATCCAGCAAATCAGTCAGGGTTTTAATGTATCGGGCCGAGGCCTGGAATTGGCGTTGAAACATGATCATGCGGATGGCCTCCTCATCCAAATTGACGCCGCTGATCGCCAGCTTTTGTCCCCGCAAGGTACTTTCGAAGGTCCTAGCCGACTCGGCTTCCGCCGCGGTCACGGCGGCCCCTTGCGTGACTTCGGCGATCATGGAGTCGTACATGGCCGCGATGCTGACGCCGCCGAAGCTCGCCGGCGGCCGGTCCATGAAGGCCGCCAGGCTGACGGCGTTCTGCGTGTCCGCCCCGATCCCGCCGAGGGCGGCCGCGAAGGTCCTGGGGTCGGCGGCGACAACCGAGTTGACGCCAATGTCTCGCGCGTTTTGGCCCACGAAAAACGTGTTCAGTCCCAAAGCCGCGAGGACTCCGCTGGTATCGTTGGCGAAGGCGAACTCGGTATCCGAAGCGGTCGCTCGAATGCGGAGCTTGCCCGTGGAGAGGATCGCGGCCTCCAAGCCGTCAATGGCGTTGATTTGCGCGGCCAAATCCTCCAAGGTCGTGTCGTCGTCTTGTATTCCGGTAAGATTGACCCGAATCGGGTAGGATCGAGTCACGTCGCTATTGGTATTTCGCAGCAGGAGGTCGAAGCTGCCGTTGACGGGGGAAAAAGGCAAGCCCGCCGCGTCCAGGGGGACGTCGCGCTCAAGCACCGCGGAGGCGCTGGTCAAATCTTGATAGCCCGATAGTCCCTGACCGCTGGAATAGATCTTGTTGAATTCGAAGATCAGCGCGGAAGCGAGTTCGTTCAGACGGTCCACGAAGCCGCCGAGTACGTCGTCGCGGGCCCGGATCAGGCCGTGCAGCTCTCCGCCGGTGGTCTCCAGATTCGAGTCGGTCTCCGCCAGGTGGACTTCCGAAACTGCAATCCCGCGGTCGGTGGAGTGCGAAACCGCGACTTCCCGCCTCGTGCCCTCGTAAACCAAAAACAGCCCGCCCGAATAGACCGCCACGCCGCTGCTCGGCTGCTCCTCGACGCGGATGTCGATCAAGCTCGCGAGTTCCTCGAGGGCTTGTTGGCGGCGGTCGCGCAGGCCGACGGCATCGCTGGTGGACGCACTTCCGCCTTCCATTTCGGAGATTCGGATGTTGAGCTGCTGAATCTCGGAAGTGAGCCGGTTGATGCGATCGGCGACGTTTTCCACCCGTTTTCCAAAGTCCGCGCGAATGGTATTGACGCGTTCATAGAGGCGTTGGATGTTCTGAGTTAAGGTGCGCGCCTGCAAGACGACCTGGTTGCGGTTGGCGGCGCTCTCCGGTTGATTGAGGACCTCGGAAATGGCCGAGAAAAATCGCGTGAAGTCGCTGCTCAGGTCCGTATCATTCAATTCCCGGATCAGGCCCTCCAATTGCTGGTAGGCTTGTTCCTGGATTTCGGCGGAGGATCGGTCGCTCACGGACCCGCGGAGGCGTTCCTCCAGGAAGTGATCAATTTTTTGGACGACGGCCGAGACTTCCACGCCGAGGCCGAGGGTGAATCCGCCGAACTTGTACGAGGCCGCCGGCTGGAGGATGACCTCCTCACGGACGTAGCCCGGCGTTTCCGCATTGGCGATATTCTGCCCGATCACCTGCAGAGCGATCTGGTCCGCTCGCAGGGTGTTGTTGGCCATGCGGATGGAACTGAATAGGGACATGACGCAACCTGAAGGTAGGTGATCGCTGCCTCGCTAGCGAACCATATTCCTCCGCCTAGACCTCCCGGTCCACCAAAGCGCCGCAGCTTTCCAGGCGTTGGCACGATTCGCCCTTATCATATGTCGGCTTGGGCCGGCCGCCGGTTGCGATAATCTCTAGCAATTGCGAAAGATGTATGACGGCTTTCTGGGTGAGCATCCAATTAGTCAAGGCTTGTATTTGGAGGAGCCGGGCCCGGCCGGCGGCCTCCAGCAGTTGCCTTCTTTGCGCCGTGCCGGTTCCGCCCACGGCCGTCGCCAGTTCGCGAATGCCGCGGCAAGGCAGACCCTCGCGCTGCGCCTGCTCCAGCAAGGCTTCCCGTCTTGCCACGAAGGATTGCAGGCGTTCGACGATTCGGCCCTCCTCTTCCGTGGTCCGGGCGAGGCCTTCCATATCCGCGGTCGCAAGCGCCCGTCGCTTGCGTTCTAGGACATCCAAGGAGTGCCGTTGCAGGTCGGATAGCTCGTTCAGCATGGAGGCCAGTTGCGTATCCCAATTACTCGACATGCGTTTTATCCCTGCGATGCAGTCCGATTAAGATGGGTGCCGGATCTTCGCGTCCCGTCAAGCCGCGATTCCCAAAAGAGACCGCGGGCCGGGGTCAGCGTCCCTTGGTGCGAAGCTGAAACAATTCGTACATGGGATTCGCGAGTCTCTCGCCGGAGGCGTCGGCGAGCTTTTCCGCCAGCACCGTGTCCAACTGTTGTTGGAAGACCTCCTCCGCCATCCCGCCGTGAAAGTACGGTGTTTTATGCACCGATTTGCGCATTTCCTTCAGCATCATGCCGAAAAGCGTTTGTCCGACAAAGGATTGAAATGCCTCGCGGACGTCGCCGTCATCCTCCGCCGCGGAAGTACCGGCGTCCGAATCCATGGTCGCGTCGCCGGATGTCGCCGCCGGCCCGTCTTGCGGCGGGACGGAAGCCTGAGGAGTCAATAAGGCCGCGGATTGGGCCGAAAGCATCGCTTGGAAGCCGCCGTCAACCGCCGCCCGGCTTTGCGATGCGAAATCGATTCGCCCCAGCGGGACGGCCCCGGAACTGTGAACCGCACGGATGGAAGTCATGGAACCGAACCTCGCGACCAATGAAAAATCTTGGCTGCCCTCGACCTCGATGCGCTTATTACTACCAATTACTGGAGGACGGTTACTACCAATTATCAGAAAGCAATGGCTGCCAATTATCAGAAAGGAATGGCTATCAATTATCGGAAAGCCATGGTTACCAATTACTAGAAGACAACTACCAATTACCGAAGGACAATTACTACCAATTATCAATTATTGGAGGATGAGTTCCGCGCGGAGTTTGCCGTTCCGTTCCAAGGCTTTGATGATGGTAATGATGTCTTGCGGCGGCGTATTCAAGGCATTGAGCGCGTCCACGAGCGATTTCAGCGTGGGGTTCTGCGGTTGCTGGGAATCCACGGCCACGAACTGCGAGAGCGGGCCGCCGCCGGCCTGAATGACCATGTTCTTATGCGTTACCACGACGGGGCCGATTTCCACGTCCCCGCCGATCAGAATGGTGCCCGATCGCTCATTGATTACGACCCGGGGACCCAGCGGAACGTCCAGCAGGGGCAGTTCCAACAATTGAGATACGAATAGCACGGGGTCCTCGGCATATTGGCGGGGAATGAGGACCTCGATGTTGACCTGATTGACGGCCTTGGCCACGGGCACGCCGCCGGTCTGCACGCTCATTTGGTTGTTGATGAGTTCCGCGGTCTCTTGGGCGACTTGGAAATCGGCGTATGCCGGCTCCAGCACCAGGGTCACGCGCCCGTCCTTGACGAAGGGATTGAAGAAGTCGGCCTCGAAGCGGCAACCGCCGTGGATGCGTCCCGTGGTGCTCATGTCCGCGGAATCCAAGGTGATGGGGCCTTCGGCAAGGGCGTACACCCGTTCATCCCGCGGATCGGGACCGACGAGCGGGGTAAGAAAGAGGGTGCCGCCGGCCAGGCTCTTCGCCGAGCCTACGGAGTGGACCGC
>JAAZNR010000624.1 GCA_012798155.1 Thermogutta sp.
AATCTCTACGACAGGCGATCTGCATGCACGATCCGGCGATTCTTCCCCTCCTCATCATTGTCGTTCTGATCTTGTCCGGACCCGCCGCGCTTGCGGTTCTGATCCTGTTCCGGCGCGTGCAGAGACAGCATGACGAGACGTTGGCGGCGCTGGCCGCCCTGATGCGAACCGTGCAGGAACTGCGTGGGGAATCGGCAGCGCCGCCGCGCGAGGCGCACCTCGCACCGCCGATGACCGAAACGGCCGAGACGCCGCCGGTTGCCCGGCCGGAAAGGCCCGAGGAAGGGTGGGCCGAATCACGCGAAGCGGAACCGCCCGCGGCCGCCGACGAATTCGTGGAGGCGATGATCGTCTTACCATCAGGGGAGGGCCCTGCGCCCGAGGACTCCACTACAACGGAAGTCGCCGCGGGGCGCTCCGCCGCCTCCCCGGCCGACGCCGGCACCGTGGACACGCTGAAACGGATCGGGAATTGGTTCCTGTTCGGGCAGGAGCAAGCCCCCAGCGGCGCCTCGATCGAAATCGCGATTGCCGCCAATTGGCTCTTGCGGATCGGCATGTTGATCTTGGTGCTGGGAATCGCGTTTTTTCTCAAGTACTCCATCGATCGCGGCTGGATCGGGCCGTTCGAGCGGGTGATGCTGGGCACGGCGGCCGGCCTGGCCATGGTCACGGCCGGCAGCATGCTCCTCGGCGGCCGCTATCGCTTGCTAGCCCACGGCTTGCAGGGCGGCGGAATCGTCACCCTCTACCTCAGCGTCTTCGCCGCCGCGGTCTTCCTCGAACTCATCGATCCGATCCCCGTCGGCTTCGTCTTGATGGCCTGCGTCACCGCTTTGGCCTGTTTCCTGGCCCTGACCTTCGGCAGCCCGCTGACCGCCGTGATCGGGATCGCGGGAGGCTATCTGACGCCGGTCGTATTGCCCAGCGAGGACGTTCAATTCGTCGCCCTCTATACGTATCTCGCCATCCTGGGGATGGGCGTGCTGGCGATATCGGTTCGCAGAAGTTGGCCGCAGCTCAATGTTTTGAGCTTCCTGGGTACCTACGGCCTACTTTTCGTCTCTATCGTGACTGCATATTCGCCCGATGTCTATTGGATCATCCTCTTCTTTCTGGTGCTGCTCTTCTTATTATTCTCTACCATCGTCTTTCTATCATCGCGGTTTCGCTCGCGGGCCGATCTATTCGACCTGGCAATGCTGTGGCTCAATGCACTGTTCTTTTTCGGGCTGGGCGGCTCCGTGACGGCACTGTGGCTCGACGGCAGGCATTGCACCTGGCGATGGACGGCCGTGATCCCGCTGGGAATCGCAGGCTTCTACTCGGCGCATGTGTACCTGCTCATGCTCCGCCGGCAGAGGGACACCGTCCTGTTCCATGCTTCGTTGGGACTGGCGGCGGCTTTTACGGCCATGGCCGTGCCGATGGTGCTGTCCAAGCAATGGATCGTCTTCGCCTGGGCCGTTCAATCGCTCATCATGTTGTGGCTGTCGCTGCGCATCGACAGCCGCTTGCTGCGTTCGGCGGCATGGATTCTCTTCACCGTGACGGGGGTCTCTTTCGCGTTCCCTCTCATCTTTGGCGGCGGTACGGCCAAGGAAATCGACCTGGCGTGGCGAGGGCATCTTGCCGGGGACATGAGCCGATTGATTCCGCGTTTGGCGGCGCTGGGCGGCTCCTTTTTGTGCGTAGCCTTGGCCGCCCGTCTGGCATTCCGCGGCGCCGCCCGAGCCCGCGGGGAGAAGCTCCCGGCGGATGAAGATCGGAAACTTCGAACGGCAGGGCGGGTGCTGGCCGTCCTGGCGACCGCGATGCTGTTCCTCTACGGCACCCACGAGATCTCCGCCGGCGTCTCCGCATACCTCGAAGGCTTACAGAGCGGCGCCGTATCGATCTGGTGGTCCATGTTCGCCGTCGCCTTGATCGCCGCCGGGATGTGGAAATCGCAGCGCTGGGTGCGGGCCGCCGGCCTGCTGCTGTTCGCCGTCGTGACTTGCAAAGTGTTCTTCAGCGACCTCAGCGAATTGAGCGCTTTCTACCGTATTATCGCTTTTGTGATCTTGGGAGTGGTGATCATCAGCGGATCCGTGCTCTATCTCCGATTTAGAGGGGAGGCGGGCAAAGATACGGCCGATCGCGGGGGACCGATGTCATGAAGCGTTCCGCGAGCTTGTGGGCGGCGGCCGTGATGGTCGCGCTGGGAGCGGCCGGCATGGTCCGCGGCGGCCGGCTTGTGTGTCGTGCTTCCGAGTTCCACTTTGCCCGACCGATCCTGGTCCCCGAAACGGCACAGGGAGGGGTCGCCCTCGTTGCGGTGGCGCTGCCGGATGACGTTTACGCCGAGGCCGGGGAGGACCTCGCCGATGTCCGCATCCTCGACTCGCAGGGACGCGAAATCCCGCGGATCATCCGCAAGGCCTTCTCCCAAACGGGCGTGACGGTCCGCCGCTACCAGACGCTTTATCCGGGGGCGTCGGTCAACCTCACTCCTCATCCGCAAGGGGAGTTGGATGTGGTCCTCAAGGTACCGGACGAGCATCCGCCCATCGAGGGTCTGCGGATCGGCACGCCGCTGAGGAACTTCGAGCAATCCGTCCGCGTGTCCACGAGCGAGGATGGGCGGGAATGGCAACCCTTGGTCGAGGCTGCCGTGATTTGCGATTATTCGCAGTGGATGAACGTCCGCAATTTGGATATCGCTTTCCCGCGTCCCGCTTCGCGTCATTTGCGGATCGTGTTCTCCAGCCTGTCCGTGGAACACGAAAGCGAATGGCGAGACGTCGTGCGGCGGCTTCGCGACAAACAGGAGATCGAGCGGACGGAAGAGACTCGCATCGAACGCCGGCCCTTCCGCCTCGATCGCATCGACTCATGGCACAGGGTCGTGGAAGCAGGAAAACGCGAACCGCTGCAGCGCGAAGTAGCGACGGAGGGGTTCCGCGCGGAATCGGATCGCTCTCGCAAGACCACCGTGGTCTCGGTCCAAATGGGACGCCGGCCCCTGGCGGGATTGATCGTGGAGACGAAAGATCGCAACTTTCGGCGGACCGTCCGAGTAGAGATCCCCCGGCAGGGCGCCGTCGGGAGAGCCTGGCAAACCATCGCTGACGATGCCGTGATGCGGTTGGAGTTGCCGGGTTACAGATGGGAAGACCTGACGATCACGTTCCCGGAGCAGCGGGCCGAGGAATATCGTTTGACCATCCACGACGGCGACAACGAGCCGCTCGAAATCACGGGGATCCGCGGCGTGACCTACGTCTATCAAGCGGTTTTCCTCATCGAAGGAACGCATCGCTCCGAGCCGAAGTACCGCTTGTGTTACGGCGACGAGTTCGCCGAGCCGCCGGATTACGACGTCGCCGCGGTCGAGGCGGCTTTGTCGCGAAACATCGAGCCTTTGGAGGCACGATTGGGTCCCGCGGAGCAACTCGCCGTCGCCGCGAACCCCCTGCGGCGGCTGACGAAAAACGTGGATACCGCCGCTTTGCTGATCGTGCTGGTACTGGTTTTGGCGGCGGGCATGGGTTGGAGCTTGTATCGGGCGGCCAAGAGGCATCCCGCGTCGCCCGAAGAATGACCGCCGGCGCATCTCGCCGCCGTTTCCCTCTGCAGAGCCTGCCGGATCGAGGGCGGCCGGCCGTTCCTCGGGCCCGATCCTCGGCCCGATGCCCCGACCGCCGTCACCCTTCTCGTCGGCGGGGCAGGCGGCGCTGGCAACGCGGACAAAAGAAGGTCGATCGCTGCCCCAGGACGATGCGTTGAATCACGCCTTTGCCGCATTGCAGGCACGGCCGGCCGTCGCGCTGATACACCAAATGGCGATCCTGATAACGGCCCGACTGATTGCCGGGCGTCCCGTACGCCCCGTCCGTCAAGGTGGAGCCTTGTAGTTCGACGGCCTCGGTGAGGACGTCGCGGATCGCCGCGTGGAGGCGGCGCCATTGCCGCGAGGACAAACGCATACACGGCTCGGCGGGGTGGATCTTCGCCCGATGCAGGGCCTCGGAAGCGTAGATGTTCCCGATCCCCGCCACCGCCTTTTGATCGAGCAAGGCGACCTTGACGGCCGTACGGCGGGAGCCAAGCCGGCTGCGCAGGGTCGGCGCATCGATTTCGAGGGCGTCGGGACCGATCTTGTGCGGCCCCAACTCGCGCCGCCAGGTCCGCTCGTCCATCAATGATACGACGCCCAATCCGCGAACGTCGCGAAAGATGACCCGCCGCGCAAAGGCTGCGTCTCCGGGTCGGGCGGCAAGGCCGGGTGCGGCGCTTTCCTGCCAAGCCGGCTCCACTCCTTCCGGCGGGAGTACCTCCAAGATCAGGCGGACGTGGGAGATCGGTCCCGGCACGTCGAGGAGCACACGGCCGGTCATCCGCGGTTCCAGCACCAGCCGCTTGCCGTCATCGAGGCACAGGACCAGGCGTTTACCCAGTCGAACAGCCTCTCGAATGCGGCGACCACGCAGCCCGCGCAGCACGGTAGGGCGGTCGGGCCGAAAGGTGATCGCCCGGAGCGAACTCCGCGGGACCGCGGCGGAAACGATGCGACCGCCGACGATCGGCAGCAGTCCGCGACGCATGGTTTCGACTTCGGGCAGCTCCGGCATGGCGGATCAGGTTTGGGAGAGGCGGGCGACCACGTCGCCGGCCGCGGCGTATTGCTCCTCCAACGCCCGAAGCGACTCGCGTTCCTTTTCCACGACCGGGGCGGGTGCGCGGCTGGTGAATTTCTCGTCGGCCAGCTTGCGGCGCTTGGCGGCGATCAAGGATTCCAGCTTGGCCAGCTCTTGCCGTTTGCGTTCCAGTTCCCGCCGCCGATCCGCCTCGTCGAGGATGACCCGCACCTCCAACCCTTCCCCGACGTGAACCACGGTGGCCAGTTCGCCGGGCCGCGGCGGCCGGTAGCCGAGAACGACGGCCCCCGCCATCGTTCGGAAATACGGCGTCATCGGCTCCAACAATTGCCGGACGGAGGCCTCGGCCGCCATCAGCACCTGAAGTTGCGAAGCCGGCGGCAGGCCGTTCCGCATGCGGTACTCGCGGAGGGCGCCGAGCACCTCTTGGAACCGCCGGAAACGAGCCGCGTTTTCCGCGCTCTCGTCTTCCGCGCGGGCGGTCGGCCAGGCCGCGATCATCACGCTTTCGGCCGCCTCCCCCGGCGACGGAAAGCCGCGCAGCGGAGCGCCGGACCGAAGCAGTTGCCACACTTCCTCCGCCAAGAACGGCACGAAGGGGCTGAGCAGCCGCAGCAGCACGTCCAACACGTGCACCAAGATGCGTTGTGCGGCCGGCCGCGTTTGCGGATTTTGCAGCCGCAATTTGACCATCTCCACGTAGAAGCTGCAAAACTCATCCCAGGCGAAGTCGTACAGGCAGCGGGCGGCCTCGGAAAAGCGGAATCGTTCCAAGGACTGCGTGACCGTCCGGGTCACGGTCGCCAGGCGGCCGAGAATCCAACGGTCCTCCAGCGGGAGGTCCTCCGGCGAGGTTTCGCCCGGCTGGTAGCCTTCCAGATTCATCAGCACGAAGCGGGAAGCGTTCCACAGTTTGTTGCAGAAATTGCGGGCCAGTTCGAAGCGCTCGCTGACCACCGGACCGCGGGGCAGGGCCTTGTCCTCCGGCTTTTCCGCCCATTGCGTGGAGAATGCCTGTTTGCATTTGGGGCAGGTGATGCGAGGCCGGACGCGGTTTTCGCGGGTCTGTTCCAAAAGGTGCTCGCAGTGCGGGCACTCGAAGCTGACGGGCATGCGAATATCTTGCGTTTCCGTGGTCAGATACGCCAGCCCGAAGCGGAGGGCATCCGCGCCGAACTTCTCCATGACGTCCACCGGATCGACGCCGTTGCCCTTCGATTTGGACATCCCCTCGCCGTAGCCGTCGAGTATCTTGGGATGGATGTACACGTCGCGGAAGGGCACTTCGCCTACGTTGTACAGCCCGGCCAAGACCATCCGCGCGACCCAAAGCGTGATGATGTCGCGGCTGGTGACCAGCGTGCTGGTGGGGTAGAAGTAGGCCAATTCCGGGGTTTGCTCCGGCCAACCCAAGGTGGAATGCGGCCACAGCGCGGAGCTGAACCAGGTGTCGAGGACGTCTTCCTCTTGCCGCAACGTGTGGCCGGGAATCGCGTCCTCCGGCAATTCGCCGTCGCGGAGGCAGATCAGCCACCGCGAGCCGTCCTCGTCGCGGTGCCAAGCGACGTCGTCGCGCCCGGCGAAAGCGCGCCGCAGGTCGTCCTCGTCGGCCGTATCGCAATACCAGATCGGAATGCGGTGCCCCCACCAGAGCTGGCGGCTGATGGGCCAGTCGCGCTTCTCGCTCAACCATGCCAAATAGCCTTGCGCATAACGGGCGGGCGTGATCCGCACGCGGCCGTCCGTCACGGCGTCCATGGCCATTTGCGCCAGGCTCTCCATGCGGACGAACCACTGATCGGTCAAGAGCGGTTCGATGGGGGTCTTGGAACGATCGGAGTGCGCCAGTTCGATGAGGCGGTCCTCGATCCGTTCCACCAGCCCCAGGGCTTGCAGATCGGCGACCACCCGTTCCCTGGCCTGCGGGATGTTCAAACCTTGGTATTTTCCGACGTTCTCGTTCAAGGTGCCGTCGGGGTTCAAGATGTTGACCATCGGCAGATCGTGCCGCAGGCCCACCTCGTAGTCGTTCGGGTCGTGGGCGGGGGTGATTTTGACGCAGCCGGTCCCCATTTCGGGCTTGGCCCAGGCATCGACGATCAAGGGGATCGGCCGATTCTGCAGGGGGAGCATGACGCACCGGCCCTGGAGGGCCATATCGCGCAGCTTCACCAGCATGGGCAAGAGCCGCGTCCGCCGCTCGCGAACCTCCCGGAGTTCGGCCTCGAGAGCCGGCTTTTCCTTCTCGGGGGCGTTTTCCCGGCGCGCGGCAAGCTCCTTCTCGGCGGCATCCAGGGCGGCCTCGGGATCGGGATGGACGGCCACCGCCGTGTCGCCGAGCATGGTTTCCGGGCGGGTCGTCGCCAGGACCACGTATTGCGGCTCGCCCGGCCGGGGATCGATCACGGGATAACGGAAGTACCAAAAGTGCCCCGGCACCGGCTCGTGAAAGACCTCGTCGTCCGCCACGGCCGTTTGCAACAGGGTGTCCCAGTTGACCAGCCTCCGACCGCGGTAGATCAAGCGGTCGCAAAAGAGCCGGAAAAAGGTGTGCCGCACGGCCCGCGCGCAAACGGGGTCGAGCGTAAAGCGAGTGCGCCGCCAGTCGCAACTACAACCCATGCTCTTCAATTGCGAGAGGATTCGCCCTTCGTAGGCGTCTTTCCACTGCCAGATGCGCGCGACCAGCCCCTCGCGTCCCAGGTCGTGCCGGGTCTTGCCTTCTTCGGCGAGGAGGCGGCGTTCCACGACGGCTTGCGTGGCGATGCCCGCATGATCCGTGCCCGGCACCCAAAGGGCGTTGTAGCCCTGCATGCGCTTCCATCGAATGAGGACGTCCTGGAGCGTGTTGTTGAGGGCATGCCCCAGATGCAGTGCCCCCGTCACGTTGGGCGGGGGTATCACGATGGTGTACGGCTCGCGGCCGGGGTCCGGGTCGGCGTGGAAATATCCCCTGCTTTCCCAGAAGGCGTACCATCGAGCCTCGGCCGCCTTGTGGTCGTATTGCTTGGGGAGCGAGCGGCCGTCTTCGCCGGCGGCTTCCTCAAACCGAGACGCTGTCTGCGACATAGTCCGCGACCTTCCTTTGCGATTCCTGCTCCTCGTCTTTGCAGAGCTTGTATTCGTAACTGTCGGCCAGGGCGATCCAACTGGCCTCCACGATGTTTTCGCTGACGCCGACCGTGCCCCAGGAGTCCGTATCGTCCCGGCTTTCGATCATCACGCGAACGCCCGCCGCGGTGCCGGCTTCGGAATTGATTACCCGCACTTTATAGTCCACCAACTGCATTTTGGCCAGATTGGAGAACGTGCCGTTCAGGGCCTTTCGCATGGCGGCGTCGAGGGCGTTCACGGGGCCGTCTCCCTCGGCCACCTCGTGCCGAATCTCGTTGCCTACCCGAATCTTGACCGTCGCCTCGGTAACAATGCGGCCGTCCAACTCGGTTTCGATATTCACGCGATAGGCGATCCGCTCGAAGTGCGGCCGGAACGTGCCCAGGCATTGGCGCACCAGCAGGTCGAAGGAACCTTGCGCGGCCTCGTATTGATAGCCGGCGTGCTCCTTGGACACGACCTTGGCCAAGATGCGGTCCATGGTCTTGGCGTCGTGCTGAAGGTTGTAGCGGGCCGTGGCGGCCGTGATGTTGGAGCGGCCCGACAACTCGCTCACCAGAATCCGCCGCTCGTTGCCGACCGACTCCGGGGGGATGTGCTCGTAGCTGGCGGTGTTGCGGGCAACGCCGCTGACGTGCATGCCGCCCTTGTGCGCGAAGGCGCTCCGGCCGACGAAGGGCTGATCGTTACGGTAGGGCATGTTGACCGTCTCGTACACGAAGCGCGAGACCGCCGTGAGCTGCCGCAGCGATCCCTCGCGGAGAACTTGGTAGCCTTTCTTCAACGACAGATTGGCGATCACCGAGATCAGATCGGCGTTGCCGCAACGTTCGCCGAAACCGTTGATCGTGCCCTGCACCTGCGAGGCCCCGGCATCGACCGCGGCGAGGGAATTGGCCACCGCCAAGTCGGAATCGTTGTGGCAGTGAATGCCGATCGGCACGGGGAGGGAATCCACCACCTTGCGGGTGATTTCGGCCACCTCCTCCGGCAAGCTGCCGCCGTTGGTGTCGCACAGGACGATCATGCCGGCCCCGGCCTGGGCCGCCGTTCGGAGCGTCTCCATCGCGTAGGCGGCGTCGTGCTTGAAGCCGTCGAAGAAGTGCTCCGCATCGAAAAGTACTTCGCGGCCGGCTTGGCGGAAAAACGCCACAGTGTCGGCGATCATCGCCAAGTTCTCTTGCCGGGTGGCCTTGATGACTTCTTCGGCCTGGAAGGCCGAGGCCTTGCCGACGATCGTCACGACCGGCGTATCGGCTTGCAACAGAGAGGCCAAGCCGGGGTCTTCGGCGGCGGCCAGCCCCTTGCGGCGCG
>JAAZNR010000068.1 GCA_012798155.1 Thermogutta sp.
ATCCGATACGTTCCCGCGATCTCCGGGTCTCGCCGATTTTCTTTCACGGGAATCGAAGAAACCTGTCTCGTTGCCGTGGCGAAATCCCATGCCATCTGTATAATTCATCCCCGAGTCCTCGTATCCCGCAGATCACAAAGGTTATTTCTCCCCTATGAATTCCATCAATTCCGCTTACGAGAGTCTCTCGGTAAGCGATTCGCTTCAAATGGAGCCGGAAGGAAGTGACGCAATTGCAGGCTCTTTGCGGCGTGCGCGGTCGGCTCAGCGGGCATGGCGTGCTTTCCCTGTTCGCGACCGCCTGCGTATCCTCCGTCGATTTCGGGGAATCCTGGCGATGGACGCCGAGGTCCTCTGCCGTAGCGTGAGCTTGCCCAATCGCACACCGAAGGACACGATCGCAGCCGAGATCTTGCCGCTGGCCGACGCTTGTCGCTATTTGGAACGCAACACAGAGCGTATTCTCGGACCGCGGCGGGAGAGATATCGTAACCGCCCCCGGCGGCTGGGGGCCGTGACTGTCGAGGTACATCGCGAGCCTCGCGGAGTCATTCTGATTATCGGTCCGAGGAGCTATCCGCTGTTCCTGCCGGGGGTGCAAACCCTTCAGGCCCTGGCGGCCGGCAACGCCGTACTTTGGAAACCGGCGTCTGGAGGCTTCCAAATCGCCCGCCGCTGTGCCCGATTGCTGGAAGAAGCGGGCTTGCCTTGCGATCTTTTGCAAATCCTGCCGGAGGCTCCCGAAGCCGCCCGGACCGCCATTCGCGGCGGCGTGGACCTAGTAGTGCTGACCGGCTCGACGGAGACCGGTCGTCTCGTCCTGTATCAGGCCGCCGAGACCCTGACGCCCGCCGTCATGGAGCTGGGCGGGTGCGACGCCGTCTTCGTTCGCGAGGATGCGGACATCGGCCTGGTCGTGCGGGCCTTGATGTTCGGTCTGCGGTTCAACGGCGGTGCCACATGCATCGCCCCGCGGAGGGTTTTTGCGGCCCGAGGCTGCTATTCCGCGGTGTGCCGCGGCCTGGCCGACGCGGCATCGGAGTTGCACTCGATTGTCGTCGAATCGCGGGTGCGTTCGCGAGTGGTCGGCTTGGCCCGCGCCGCGCTGGCCGGCGGAGCGCGGTTGCTACACGGCAACTTGGAGGCGGAAAACGGCCCAGGCATGACTCCCATCATCTTGGCGGACGCACGGCCGGAGATGGAGCTGCTCCAGTCCGACCTCTTCGCGCCCGTGCTTTGCCTCGTCCCCGTGGACGACGACGATCAAGCCCTTGCGGCGGCAGACATGTGTCCGTATGCCTTGGGCGCGGCCGTCTTTGGCAAGCGGGAGGGAGCGGAGAGCTTAGCGCGGCATCTGAATGTGGGCTGCGTCGTTGTCAACGATCTGATCGTGCCCACGGCGGATCCTCGCGTTCCCTTCGCACCGCGCCGCCGGAGCGGCTTCGGCGTCACGCGCGGCCCGGAAGGACTCCTGGAGATGACCGTGGTCAAAAGCATTGCCACGCGGGAAAGGGGGCCGAGACGGCACCTTGATCCTCCTGGTCCTCAGGACTTGCGGATTATGCGATCGCTCCTGGAGATGTCGCACGGCCCGACGCTGGGCCGCCGCATTCGCGCAGGGTTTCGGTTTGCTGCCAGTGTCGTGCGACGGCTGCGGGGAAAATGACTTCTTGCTCTGGGCAAGCATCGTCCAGGGGTCGGGAGCTGAAACGCGATCACAGCAACCCTACCAACAGGTCGTAGACGGCGTGACTCCCGGCGGCGATGCCGAAACCGCGATAGAGGAAGAGCGTCCCGAAAAAGATTCCCGCCATCACCCGGAACAGGAGGGTGAACAGGGCGAAGGGTTCTCCCATCGGTCCCACGTAATGCGCCGCGGCGAAGATCAGGCTGCTGAGGCCGACTCCCAGCAAGTTCGCCGACCGTGCCGTCAAGGCCGAGGCCTTGAGGCCCAAGGCGATGGCCGTGAGAAGAATCAATCGAAACACCAATTCTTCGTATACGCCCGCTCCGATGTAAGCCACGGCCATCGCGGCGAGTTCAGTGGCATGGGAGCGGGCCGGCGATTGTGCCCAGACGAATCCCGCCGCTGCCGTCGGCGCAACCGGGCCTGCCAGGTAGGAAAAAGCCGCGGCTTGAAGCCCGAGCAGCAGGCGTAGCACGGCCGCCAGCAGGACGGACTCCACGGCCATGCCCCACAGCGTAGCGGAGCGAATATACCACGGCCCGCGGCTGAAGTAGTGCGCGGCCAACAAGATCGCCACGGTGAGAAACGGCAAAACGAAGTATTGCCCGATCCCGAGCGCCAGAAGCAATTGGCGCATCCAGACTTCGGCCCCGTTGCGAACGGCCTCGGGCCCAAGGATCAGCACCCCCAGCTCGTAAACGATCAGTAGCGGCGAAATGAACATCAGCCCGGCCAAGGGAAGTCGGGACTCCCTCCAATACTCCTTGGAAAGAGAGTTTCCCGGATTCGGCACGGCTCGCGATTCCTTGGCCGGACTTTTCCGTTTCGAAACTGGGCTGTCGGCTTCGATCATGCAAATCCGAAGGGAGTCTTCGCGACCAAGAAACACGACCGAGAAACACAACCAAGAAAGGTAACCGGGAAACTGGACTTTTGCAAACTGCTCCCCTCTCCCTCTGGGAGAGGGGCAGCGGGTGAGGGCTTGGTGAAGTTAGGCAATCACGGCAAGCCGTGTTCGCGGCTAATTGCCCTCACCATCACCCTCTTCCAAGGCGGACGAGAAGTTGTCACGACAGTTTGCAAAAGTCCAGCGGGAAACACAACCGAGAAACAGGAATCCCACCCAGAACCGAGAATGAGAATCGCTGTAAAACTTACCCTGTGTGCGGGGAACGGGGGCGAACCTCTCGGGCGGATCACCGCATCAGAGTGGGCCGGCTCCATTCCAGAATGATCTGCCGGGGTCGCTCCACCGGCTGGGGATACCCTAAACGATTGATCTGAGGCTCCGCCTCAACCGTCGAAGCGACGTCCGAACCGCGCGCCTCCTGTCGCTCCCGACTCGCTTCAGCATGGGAGATCAAGGCGTTCGTTTGAGTTGCTGGCCGCCAACCGCCGAAATCGACGTCGGCTGGTGGATCGGCCGGCCCCCGTGCCCACTGGGCGGCCGGCGGCGATCCGTCGGGCTGCGCCGCGAACGGGCGGCCTTCCGCGGACGCCGCCAAGTAGATCGAAGAGCCGCCGCCGTCGGCATCCCGCGTTCGTGCCGCCGCGTCACTGACGACCACGCTTCCCTGACTCGCCGCCGCGGCCGGTTGCATCTCTTGCGGAGACCCGGCCAGGGCGACCGGCGAAGTTCTTGGCCGCCGTTCCGGATAGCCCCGGCCGACCCAAGCGACCCATTGAGTCTGGAGATCGCCAAGCTCTTCGTACCCGTAAAACTTTTGCACGGCCGCGTCCCAATCCCCATCGGCCAATCCGGCTTCCAGGAACTGCACGAACCGCCGATGGCCTCCTTCTTGGATGAGATAATCGGCCAGGGCAAACCCCTGCGCATAGAGCGGCATGATATCTCTCGGATATTCCTCCATGACGAACATGCGATTGAAGGGAATCCCGCGCCGCCCCTGCAAAAAGTGGATCAACATGCGGCGGTGCTTCTCGCGTTCCGATGAGTGTTCCACGCTGGTGGCGGCGCCTTCGTCCGCCCACCGCGGAAGAGGACGGCGAAAATGACTGGCCAAAACCATATGGGTGATCTCATGCGGCAACACGGAGTCCAAAAGCCGCTCACGGGAACCTTGAATGGCCATCTCCCAGCCGTACACCTCGCCGCGATCGAAGATGAAGGTGGTTTGGCCGCCGGCCCCCAAGCCCGGGCCGTCTTGGACCGTCACCGGGCACGGCCGCGACCAGTTGGGCAATTCTTCGCCCAGCCAAAGCAGGGCCATCTGTTTTCGGTACGATTCCGCGGCCTCGCCCATTTGCCGTGCGAACTGCGGGTCGGAATTGCGGATGACGAAGTTGGCCGACCGATATTCGGCTCCGCAGCAGTATTCGGCCCCGCAGCAGAAGAAGGCGACGGCCGCTATGAACGCGGCGCGAAAGGCACGAGCTTCCATGCTCTTTCCATCCTCCGTGATACGGTCGTGCAATCGTCGGCACCCATTGCGATGATCCCCGCCCACCTTGGCGGGGGAGTGCCGCCGATCCATTCGCCCCCTCGTCGCGACAATCTAGCACCTCCGCTCCAAACTGCAAACCCCGATTTCTCCGCCCACGTTGCGTAAAAAGCGCAAGGGCGAATCTTGACATCGGCGTCCCTATTACGACAATGACGGCATCCGGGTCGGCGACCGCCGTCATGTCCGGCAAGCGTCTCGACGCACGGCGCGACGGCGTTCGCGGAGCACAATCAAATTGGGAAGCACTTTGGAACAAGGGGGAAACCATGCGGTTACCGGTCGAATCGGCGTGTCATTGTTGCCTCAATCGTCGGCGTTTCTTGGGCGGTTGCGCCGCCTGTGGGGCGGCGACGTTGCTGCCGGGGAGTACGCCGGCCCATACGCCGGCCGAGCAGCCTGGGGGTGAGACTCGGCCGCGGGTACGTTTGGTCTTCGCTTGTTGGGCCTTGGTGCAAGACCGTCCGACTTGGCCGCACATCGGATACGACATGCGGCCGGAAATCGACCGGGTTACGAAGGCACTTACAAACGGATGCCCGGAAATCGAATTCCTGCCCGCCGCCGCGCACGGACCGGAGGATGCCGAGCGTCTCTTGGCCTCGGATGAACGGGACCGCATCGACGGCTACATCGTGTATCAAATGAACAATTGGGTTCAGGTCTTCCCGAAGGTCGTCGCATCCGGAAAGCCGACCCTCGTGGCCGACTTTCTCTTTGCGGGAAGCGGCGGGTTTTTGGTCTACACGGCCGGCCTCCGCCGACAACACCGCAACTTCTCGATCGTGAGTTCTTCGCGAATCGAGGATCTGGTAGAGGCCGCCCGCTGCTTCACCCTGGTAAAGACCGCGGGAACGGAGGCCTTCGTGGCGGCCTGCGATCGCCTACGCCGAGAACGCACCGCTCCGGCCGCGCCGGCCGATTGCGTGGAGGACCGTGTCATGGCCGTCTCGCCAGGCGAATGCCTCGAAGCCCTCAAGCAGGCCAAGATTCTCTCCGTGGGCGGGGGCAGCAAATCGGTCGCTGACGCACTGCATGAGACGTTCGGGATGACCGTGGAATTCACGGCCTTCGAAGAACTGGCGGCGATGTGCGACGCCGTGGAGCAAACGGATGCGGAAGGCGTCGCGGAGACTTGGCGGAACGGCGCCCGGCGGATCGCCATTGAAGAGCCGGAGCAGACGTTGCTCCAATCGGCGCGAAATTACCTGGGGCAGAAAAAACTCTTGGAATCCAAGGGCGCCGAAGCGATCACCATCAATTGTCTGGGCGGCTTTTACAGCGGAAAACTGCAAGCCTATCCCTGCCTGGGATTTGTGGAACTGCTCAACGCGGGGCAAATCGGGGCATGCGAGGCCGATCTGCTTTCCACGGGGACGATGGTCGCGATCAGGCATCTCGCCGGCCGGCCGGGATACATTTCCGATCCGGTTCTTGACACTTCCAAGCGGCAGATCATCTACGCCCATTGCGTGGCCACGACCAAGCCGCTGGGGCCGGACGGACCCGCCAACGACTACGAGATTCTCACCCACTCGGAGGACCGTCGCGGCGCATCGGTCCGATCGTTTCTACCGTTAGGCTATCGGATCAGCACCATGGAAATCCACCCGATACGCAAGGAGATTCTGTTCCATCAGGGTCGGGCGGAAGAGAATGTGATTGAGGATCGGGCCTGCCGCACGAAGCTGGCGTGCCATGTGGAAGGAGATTTCGAGAAGCTGTTCCATTACTGGCAGACCTACGGTTGGCACCGTGTAACTTTCTACGGAGACCTCCGCGAGCCGACTCGGGAACTGGCCGCTGCGATCGGTTTCCAATTCGTTGAGGAGGCATAGCCGGAATCGCCGGGCAGTCCTTGACAGGTGCGCCCGGCTACCGGCATGTCGGAAAACTCCCGGTTTGTCCGCCGACGCCCGGCAGGGTATCCTCTTAATTAGGGATCCGGTGACGGCAGATTCTCCTCGTCGCGAGGTCTCGTTGCGACGCCGCGTCGAGATGGTTGCCGTGTGCGATCCCCTTTTCGAAAACAGCGGAACGCCGGAACTTGAACGCGGAGGAGAGGATGATGTCCCAGCCGACTGCCGCGCCCGCCGCGCAGATGTCTCCCGAGGAGGCCGTCCGCCGTATCGGCCAGGCCAAGGAATTATTGCATAAGGAAGTGCACAAGGTCATCATCGGCCAGGACGAAATGATCGAGCAGATGATGATTTGCATCTTCGCCCGCGGTCACTGTCTCACGATCGGCGTGCCGGGATTGGCGAAGACCCTAACGGTGTCCACGTTGGCCAAGGCCCTTCACCTCAAATTCAGCCGAATCCAATTCACTCCCGACTTGATGCCCAGCGACATCACGGGGACGGAGATCATCGACGTGGATCCGGCGAGCGGCAAACGGACGTTCCGCTTCGTTCAAGGCCCGGTCTTCGCCAACATCGTTTTGGCGGATGAGATCAACCGGACTCCGCCGAAGACCCAGGCGGCCCTGCTTCAGGCCATGCAGGAATACGAGGTGACCTCCGCCGGAAAGACCTATCCCTTGGAGCTGCCGTTTTTCGTCATGGCGACGCAAAACCCGATCGAGCAAGAAGGGACCTATCCCCTCCCCGAAGCCCAATTGGACCGCTTCATGCTCTCGATCAACATCGGTTATCCCACCCGAAGCGAAGAGCGCGAGATCGTGATGGCCACCACCCAGACGGCCCGTCACGAAATCCAGCCGGTCCTGACGGGTCGGGACATTCTATGGATTCAGCAGTTGGTGCGGCAGGTGCCGGCCTCGCAACACATGATCGACTATGCCGTGGATCTGGTGCGTGCCACCCGCCCCAAAGAGCCCCCCAGTCCGGATTTCGTGAAAAACTGGCTGGCTTGGGGGGCCGGTCCCCGCGCTGCGCAAAACCTGATCCTGACCGCCAAGGCCCGGGCGCTGCTGCATGGGCGCTACGCGGTCACGGCGGATGACATTCGGGCCATGGCGTTTCCCGTCCTTCGGCATCGTATCTTTACCAATTTCAACGCCGACGCCGAGGGAGTGGACGTCGATCAAATCATCGAGCGGCTTTTGGAGACGATTCCTGAACCGACTTACGGCGAACCCATTTCTCCGAAGCCGAGAACCGCCAAGAGATCGTCGGCGTCTCGGACCGCCGCCGTTCCCCCGGCCGCGGAGCCTGCCCCCGAACCTGTGCCCCGGGATGTGCCCGTCATTTCCCCCGACATCGACGCCTCGAATGTGGTGCAGCCGATGCCGCCGCCCGCGGCCCGACCGATCGTCCAGCCGACACCGCCTCCGGCCGCCAGACCGCAGCCGCGGTCGGGGTGATCGCTTGATCCTTTCATCGCCCCCGCGCGTCGGCCGCCCGGACTCGGCCGCCCGTCCGTTTTATTTACGAGGACGGATGGCAAAAGCGGCGGCGTGCCTATAGGCGTGCCTATAATTGTGCCGTGTTGCCGACAGCATTCATGGGCTTTCAGGGGCGGGAATCCTTCCCGATGAGCATGCCCTTGATGGCGGGAGTAATATCGAGTCCGTCTTGCGCCCAAATGACGTCGCGGTTGACGTAGGCCAAGACCTCCTGGGCGTTGGCTACGTTGGCCGGTCGCCCCGTGCTTCGGAGCACGAGGGCAATCCCCTGCTCCTTGCAGTATTCGCTCACGGCGGCGTTGAGGCGAGCGTAGGCCTCCATCAGGGCCTTCCCCTCGCGGGCCAGCAGTTCGCGTTGTTGCAACTGGATTTCGGCCTGGAATTGTTCCAGCTCTCGGCCCAATTTCTCCATTTCTCCGCGAACGGCGGGGTCGTCGGCGGATTTCTCTTGCAACTCTTGCCGCCGCTGAACGAGTTCTTGCTGGCGTTTTTGAAACTGAGCCTGGGCACGCTGAAAATCGGCTTGAATCGAGGTCCGCATTTCGCGTAGTTCAGGCATCTCATTCATCACGGCCGTGACATCCAAAACGGCCACGGCGCCGGGCGGAGGCGCGGCCGATTCCGCCGAAGTCCGCGCAACCCGGGCATCGGCCTGCGTGTCGCCGGCGGGGCGCATGTCCGCCGCGCCGGCCGTCGTTCCGAATCCGCGGATCGCCCATCCCGCCACAAGAAGGCACATCGCCAAGGCCCCCAAGCCGACCCTCACTTTGCCGAAACTTTTCATCATGAACGACCCTTGTTTGCGACCAACCTCATCAGAGTCCAAGGCCCGGTTCCCTCAGAAGGCCAAACCGTCCGTTCCCAGTCGTGGCGACGCCCTCATTGTGCGGGTACAGGCGGCGCAAAGCAAGCCGCCCGTCACGACCCTGTCAGCAACCGGATATCGACGTCGCTTGTCCCGTCCCAGCGCCAAAGGTAGCCGTTCACGCCCCTGCCCGATCTGTTTTTGAAACGCAAAGGTCCAAACGGCACGGATTTTGAAACGCAGAGGGCGCAGAGGACGCGGAGAAAGGAGAAATTAGCCGCAACTCTCTCGTCTCTGCGTTCTCGGCGTTCTCTGCGGTTCCATCCTTTTATTCCCACCTGCGTTCTCTTATTCCCGCCTGCGTTTTCTGCGTTTCCATCTTTTCAATACCCTTGGCCGTTTCCGGGCCGACGGGAGGCCCGTCTTTTGCGCCGTTGCAAGCCGAAAAAGCAGCTACCCAGCCCATTCCCGCCCGAAGGCGGCAATCCCATCTTTACAGGCTTCCCCGCACGCACGGCGACG